>JAQWQH010000043.1 GCA_029244805.1 Flavobacteriales bacterium | reverse complement strand
CGTAATCCATAAGATTTTACAAATGAATATTACCAGAACGTAATTTATTCACGTTGTAAAAAAATGAAAATATTTAATAGGGTTTGGTTAGTATCAAAATATAGCTATATTTGCACCTCAATAACGCAAAAAGATTAAGAGGGGACGATAGTCCCCTCTTTTTATACCATGATTGAACGAAAAAGAATAATAGAGTTAGCACAAGAACGAATAGACGAGCTAGACAAAGGTTTGTACATAGTTGACGCAACTGTTTCACCTTCAAATGCAATTAATGTAGAAATTGATTGTATGGAAGGAGGGGTTGCAATTGTTGATTGCATGTCTGTTAGTAGAAATATTGAGCATAACCAAGAAGAAGATGTGGAGTTTGAGTTGTTGGTTTCTTCCCCAGGTTTAGATAAACCATTTAAAGTTCAGCAACAATACATTAAGAATATTGGGAAGGATGTAACCGTTGTTTTTAAGGAACATGGTTCTATAACGGGTACCTTGAAGGAAGTAGATGATAGTAAAATTTTAGTTGAAACATCATCGAAAGAAAGATTAGAAGGAAAAAAGAAAAAGGTGTTAGTAGTTAAGCAAAACGAAATACCTTTTAGTCAAATAAAAGAAACAAGAGTAGTAATCTCATTCAAATAAAAACAAAATGGATGCATTAAATTTAATAGAGTCTTTTTCAGAGTTTAAAGACATGAAGAATATCGATCGTGTAACAATGATGCGTATTGTAGAAGATGTTTTTAGAGCAACGCTCAAAAAGAAATACGGGACTGATGACCATGTCGATGTTATTATAAACCCTGATAAGGGAGATTTAGAAATATGGCTAAACCGTGAAATAGTTTTAGATGGCGAGGTAGAAGATCCAAATACTCAAATCTCTCATGCAAGCGCTATTAAGATTGAACCAGATTTTGAAGTTGGCGAAGAAGTATCGGAGGAGATTAAAATGGTAGACTTTGGAAGAAGAAATATTTTAGCGCTGCGTCAAAATCTTGTTGCGCGAATAATGGAAATGGAAAAAGATAATGTTTACAAAATTTACAAAGATAGAATAGGAGACATTATTACAGGTGAGGTTTATCAAATATGGAAAAGAGAAATACTTGTATTAGATGATGATGGTAATGAATTAATTTTGCCAAAACTAGAGCAAATACCATCTGATTATTTCAAAAAAGGTGATTCAATTAGAGCGGTAGTTTCTAGAGTAGAGCTAAAGAATAATTCACCTATAATTATCTTGTCTAGAACCGACACAGCTTTCTTAGAGAGGTTATTTGAATTAGAAGTTCCTGAAGTATTTGATGGGCTGATTACCATTAAAAGAATAGTTCGTGAACCGGGAGAAAGGGCAAAAGTAGCTGTTGAATCTTATGATGATAGAATCGATCCAGTTGGAGCCTGTGTGGGGATGAAAGGATCGCGTATTCATGGAATTGTTCGTGAGTTGAAAAATGAAAATATTGATGTCATTAATTGGACAGAAAATATGCAGCTACTTATACAAAGAGCTTTAAGCCCAGCGAAAGTAGTGTCAATGGAACTGATTGAAGAGGATGAAAGAAAACAAGCAAATGTATATTTAAGACCTGACCAAGTTTCATTAGCAATTGGAAAAGGCGGACATAATATTAAGTTAGCGTCTAAGTTAGCAGGTTATGAAATCGATGTTTACCGGGAAGGAGCAGAAGATATTGACGATGTTGATTTAGATGAGTTTACTGATGAAATTGATGATTGGATTTTGAATGAACTGAAGAGCATAGGATGCGATTCGGCTAAATCTGTTTTAGATCTTTCAAAAGATGATTTGGTGAAGAGAACGGATTTAGAGGAAGAAACAGTAGATGAAATTATGAAAATTCTAAGTTCAGAATTTGAATAGATATGAGTACTTCATGAGTAATCAAAAACGAGGTGTAAATATCTAATTGAAGGGATTGAATACAAGTAAAATATAATGATTAAACTTGTAAAAGTAATTATTACCTAAAATGGCAGGAGTAAAACGACTAAGTAAAGTAGCAAGAGAGCTGAATGTAGGAATTTCGACAATAGTGGAATTTCTTGCAGCGCAAGGCAATGAGATAGATGGCAGCCCAAACACAAAAATAGACGAAAGTGTATTTGAAATATTGTTGGCGGAATTTGACAGTGCTCGATCAGAAAAGCTGAAGGTGGATAAAACCCGAAAAGTGAATGAAGAGAAAATAGCTGCAGCTAATATCGAAGAGGAAAGTAAGGCTCCAGATGTTGGAACTTCTCCTAAGGAAGAAGAAAAGAAGCCTGAAGTTTTGATAAAAGCTAAGTCTGCTAAGTTGTCAGGTCCTTCCGTTGTTGGAAAGGTTGTATTAGATGAGCCAAAAAAGACTGCTAAGAAAGCTGAAGAAAAACCGAAACCAAAAGAGGAGAAAGTTGCGTCTGAGGAAAAGAGCGAAAAACAAGAAAAGGTTGTAGATGCTCCGAAAAAACAAGTTTCTCCTGAAGTGGAGGAATCAAAACCAATAGAAACAATTAAAGCGGGAGTAAAAAAGCTGTCTGGACCGGTGGTTTTGGGTAAAATTGATTTGCCTGCAGAGAAAAAGAAAGCGCCGTCTGAACCTAGTCACGATAAGCGAAAGAGAAAACGGATTAAGAAGGTTGTAAATGTCGAAAAAGCAGGCAAAAAAGCAACTCAAGAGCATACTAAGTCTAGAGGGAAAACTGTAAAAAAAGCAGAGCCTTCTCCTGATGAGATTAAAAAGCAAATTCAAGAAACCCTAAGTCGCTTAAGTAACAAAGGTAAAAGTAAAGGATCTAAATTCCGTAAAGAGAAAAGAGATGCCCAAAGTGCGAAGCGAGAGGAAGAAGAATTCATCGCAGAAATGGATTCACGTGTATTGCAGCTTACAGAATTTGTAACGGTTTCTGAATTAGCTGTGATGGTTGATAAGTCTCCAACTGAAATTATCGGAACATTGATGTCAGTAGGAATTTTTGCATCAATAAATCAAAGGCTAGATGCGGAAACTCTTACTATGGTCGCTGAAGAATATGGGTTTGAAGTAACATTTGTTAGTGCTGAGGTTTCAGAATCTATATCAGAAGAAGAAGATTCTCCGGAGTCGCTTGAAGCACGGCCGCCAATTGTTACTGTAATGGGTCACGTTGATCATGGTAAAACCTCATTGTTAGATTACATCAGAAACTCTGAAGTAACCGAAGGAGAGGCCGGTGGTATTACTCAACATATTGGAGCTTACAGCGTACGTCATAATGACAAGCTTATTTCATTTTTAGATACGCCAGGTCACGAGGCTTTTACCGCAATGCGGGCACGTGGAGCTCAAGTTACAGATGTTGCAATAATCATAATTGCTGCGGATGATGATGTAATGCCACAAACGAAAGAGGCTATAAATCATGCTCAAGCTGCTGGAGTTCCTATGGTTTTTGCTATTAACAAAGTAGATAAAGATGGAGCAAATCCTGACAGAGTAAAAGAACAGCTTTCAACTATGAATATCCTTGTTGAAGATTGGGGAGGGAAATTTCAGTGTCAGGAAATTTCTGCAAAGAAAGGTACCGGAATTGAGGAGCTGTTGGAAAAAGTGTTGCTTGAAGCAGAAATGCTTGAGTTAAAAGCTAACCCAAATAAAAATGCTGTCGGTACTGTAATTGAAGCAACTTTAGACAAAGGAAGGGGCTACGTAACAACGTTAATTGTCGAGTCTGGAACATTAAAAGTAGGAGATGTTATTTTGGCCGGTACCCAATATGGAAGAATTAAGGTAATGCATGATGAACACGGTGTTGAAGTCGCAGCTGCAGGTCCTTCAAAGCCTGTTTCTATGCTTGGAATGAATGGTGCCTCTGCGGCAGGTGATAGATTTAACGTTTTTGCTGATGAAAAAGAAGCAAAACAGATATCTACGAAACGTCAGCAGTTGCAGCGAGAGCAAGGATTAAGAACAACCAAACATATTACTCTTGATGAGATAGGAAGGAGACTTGCTCTGGGAGACTTCCAAGAATTAAACATTATTGTTAAAGGTGATGTTGATGGGTCAATTGAGGCGTTGTCAGATTCATTGCAAAAACTTTCTGAGGAATCGATACAGGTAAATATTATTCACAAAGCGGTTGGACAGATTTCTGAATCAGATGTTTTATTGGCGTCTGCTTCGGATGCTATTATTGTTGGATTTCAGGTGAGACCCTCTATGAGTGCTCGTAAGCTTGCGGAACAAGAAGAAATAGATATTCGATTATACTCTGTAATTTATAAGGCTATTGATGAGGTTAGAGAAGCGATGGAAGGAATGCTTTCTCCTGAGTTGAAAGAAGAGATTCTTGGATACGCTGAAATTAGAGAGACATTTAAAATCACTAAAGTTGGTACAATTGCAGGTTGTTTTGTAACCGAAGGAAAGATTCTCAGAAAAAATAAAATTAGAGTCATAAGAGAAGGTGTTGTGGTTTATTCCGGAGAATTAGGTCAGTTAAAACGATTTAAGGATGACGTAAAAGAAGTTGCTAAAGGCTACGAATGTGGATTGAACGTAGATAAATTTAACGACATCAAAGTAGGTGATCAAATTGAGTCATACATGGAAGTTGAAGTTGCTAGATCATTGAAAAAGAAATAGGATTTGTATTCCAAACCAGATAAAAAGAACGATAACTATCGTTCTTTTTTGTTTTAAGATTATTGGTTGTCTTCTTTTTTAATGTCAGTTTGTAAAGACGGCAGACTTAGCTTCTTTTTAACGACAAGAGCGTCTGGAAAATAAGCTTTAATTGCATGTTTGAATTTGTAGGCACTATTTTTATCATAAAACCTTCCTGCGAACAAATACGTGTTAGGTTGATCATACTCTTCATCAATTGAAGTGTCAGGATTGTTTCGGATAAACAAGGATCTTGAATTCCGGATAATGGATTTTTGTTGGCTTACTTCTATTTGAATTGTGTAGCCGTTAATAAAGGGTTTTTCCCCTATTTTAGTTGTTAATGAGTAAATTTTAGGGTCTTGAAATATGATTATCTCACCCTGTTCTCCGTTGTAGTTAAGTTCTTTTTTAACCGTGTCTTTTTGTTGTGTATCCAGAGGCTTTGTTGCGTTCGCTGATTTTTTATAGGTTCTCCAGTCTGTATCTTGCGCGACCACAATAGAAGAGCGTAAAACGATAAATAAACAAAATATGGTAGTTTTCAAAATGTTCATGCGGATGAATTTGTTACCACAAAATTAAACCAATTAAGTAGACATTCATTAAACAACGATGTAAAAATTATGCCATATTTAACCTGTTATTCTGCAATAACTGCATGTTTATAAATCAGATAGCCATTTAATGAGTCTCTATAACTTTGTTTTTTAAGGTATTTCTTCTTATTTAGAATCATTATAAACTACTGGCGGTGCTGACACTTTCGTGACAAAACCTTAGGTGAAAAAGCCTCCAAATGTTAGTTTTGCATGTGTTAAAAAAGCTTAAAAAAGCTAATTTAAATGGAAAACAAAATGAAATTTCATTGGACAAATAGGCTGAAAGTAGCCACTTTTATTACCGTTTTAATCTTCTTAGCTGCAACATCAGTAAGGGCTCAAGATGGTAAGTCGTTATTCAAAGCAAACTGTGCTTCCTGTCATAAAGTGTTGAAGAACTCAACTGGTCCTATGCTTCAAGGAGCAAAGGCTAGATGGGCTGACGCGGGTGAAGCTGAAAACATTTATGAATGGGTAAAAAATCCTGTTGGACTCGCTAACAGCGGTACTTCTCCGTATGCGATTCAAATATCTGAATACAGCCCTACAGCCATGACCGCTCAGGGTCATTTAACGAATGAAGAGATTGATGCAATTCTGGATTATGCGGACAATGTAAAGCCTGTAGCAAAGACAGCAGCTGCATCGTCTGATGCTGTCGGTGGAGAAGAACAAGGAGAGGGTGACTCTCTACTTTGGATTGTACTTTTGATTGTTGTATTTAGTGTCGTAATATTTGCTGCAAGAGGAGTCAGAAAGCAGTTAGCTTACGTTATTGCGGAAAAAGAAGGTGAAGAGTTAGAGCTAAACAAATCAGTTAAAGAAAAGCTGGGTGAATGGATAGTTAGAAATTGGAAATTCACTACCATTGCTTTTGTGCTACTTGTGGTTACTGGAGGTGCTGACTTAATGAAAAGAGGTTTTGAGGTTGGCGTTTATGCGGATTACATGCCTTCACAACCAATTAACTATTCGCACAAGTTGCATGCAGGGGAAATGGGTATTGATTGTAAATATTGCCACAACTCAGCGGAAAAATCGAAGCATGCTGGGATACCAACAGTAAATGTTTGTATGAATTGTCATGAAAACATTGTTGAAAGTGACTACAGACTTGGTAGTACAGAGAATATTGCTAAAATTCATGATGCCGCCGGGTATGATGCTGATACTAGAAAGTACACAGGAAATACCTCTCCAATCGTTTGGAATAAAGCACACAATCTACCCGATCATGTTTTCTTCAGTCACGCCCAGCACGTCGGTACAAAAACTGGCAACATTGATTGTAAACAATGCCACGGCAATGTTCCTACATATGGCCTGGGCCGTGTTTCTACTACCGAAGAGATTAATCAATTGGCAGGCACTGATGGTATCATTGCACTTACAAAGCCTTTACTTACGATGGGGTGGTGTTTGGAATGTCACAATGAAAAAGCAGTTGACTTGACAAAATCAGACTACTACAAGGAATTGCATGGTAGGCTTAAATCTCGTCCTGATTTCCTAAGGAAAATATCAGAAGACGATAAGATTACAGTTCGGGAGTTAGGTGGATGGGAATGTGCTAAATGTCACTACTAAGAATAATTTGAATTGAATCACAAAAACATGAGCATGAAGAAAACATACTGGAAAGGGCTTGATGAGAAAGATCAATCACCTGAGTTTGTGCAAAATAGTAATAAAGAATTTCGTGAAGATTTATCCGTAGATGAGTTTATTGGTAGTGAAGCAATTGGAGATTTTCAAACAGGAAGAAGAGACTTTTTAAAGTTTTTAGGTTTTGGAGTAGCCGCTGCTACATTAGCTTCATGTGAAACACCTGTAATTAAATCGATTCCTTATGTTAATAAGCCTGAAGATGTTACACCTGGTGTAGCCAATTGGTATGCAAGTACTTTTTATGACGGTAACGATTATTCAAACATACTTGTTAAAGCGCGTGAGGGAAGACCAATTTGGGTAAAAGGAAATAAAGATTTTGGTTTAACAAAAGGTGGAATTACCCCGAGGGTAGGTGCTTCTGTGTTGAATTTATATAACAATGACAGATTAAGAGGTCCGGTTAAGGCTGGTTCTTCAGTATCTTGGACCGAGGCCGATACCGATATCAAATCTAAATTGCAAGAGGTAGCCGATAGAGGAGGTAAAGTAAGAATTCTTTCGAATACGATTATTAGTCCTTCCACTGAGTTGGTAATTAATGATTTCATTAGTTCGTTAGGTGGAGAAGTTACCGAAATGGACTCTTCTGAAGTTGCACCAATAGTTTCTGATTCTGTAGATGCTATTGTGACGCCTATTGTTTCTGATGTTACAGGGGTGGATGTCGAATCTGAGTCTGTTAGTAATGCTGATGTAAAACATATTCAGTATGATGCTGTTTCTTATTCTGCAATGCGCAAAGCAAACGAAGAATCTTTTGGAAAAGCAGTTATTCCATCATATGATTTTTCAAGAGCAAAAGCTGTGGTAAGTATCGATGCTGATTTTATGGCAAACTGGTTAATGCATACAAAATACAATGTCGATTTTGCAGAAACTAGAAATCCAGAATCTGGATGGATGTCTAAACATTATCATTTTGAATCTGTAATGAGTTTGACTGGAGCAAATGCGGATTCGCGTTGTCCAATTAAGCCTTCTGAACAAGGCGCCGTTGCGGCAGCTATTTTGAAGCACATAGTTGGGAAAGACAAATTAGGAATTGCAGTTTCTGATGAAATTGATGTTTTCGCTGCTAAAGCAGCAGATAAATTAATAAAACATAAAGGGGAGTCACTGGTTGTTGCAGGGTCTAATGAAAAAGGAGTTCAGGTTATTGTAAATGCAATTAACAATGAGTTAAATAATTATGGAAAGACAATTGATTTGGATAATGAAATATATCTGAAACAAGCAGATGATTCTAAAGTCGAAGAATTAGTAAATGATGTTATTTCGGGCGAAGTAAGTGCACTAATAATTTATGGAGCGAATCCAGTTTATACATTGCCAAACGGTGCTGCTTTTGGAGAAGCATTAGGAAATGAGAGCATGCTTTCAGTTTCATTTTCAGAATTTGCAGATGAAACAGCTTCTAAATGTTCTTACATATGTCCAGATCATAATTATTTAGAATCATGGAATGATTACAATCCTCAAGTTGGGCAGTATTCTATTCAGCAACCGGTTATTAGACCGTTGTTTGATTCTCGACAGGCACAAGAATCTTTATTAGTATGGGGTGGTAACGCCGAAAGGGGAGATAAGGAAAGTAAGACATATTACAACTTTATCCGAAATAGTTGGGAGAAATTAGGTTTTCCTCGACAATCAGAATATTTAACTTTTGATGAATATTGGAATTGGTCGGTTCACAACGGAAGTTCTGAGGTGACTTCAATGCCATCTACTCCTGTTTCATTTACAGATACTACATCAGCAGCCTCTTCTTCATTGAATAAATCAGATGCTGCATGGGAAGTAGTTGCATATCAAAAGGGAGCAATTGGAGAAGGGCAATACACTGCTAATCCATGGTTGCAAGAATTGCCAGATGCTATTACTAAAGTGTGTTGGGACAATTATGTTACCATGGCGCCAGCTGATTGTTATGATTTGTTCAATATTACAGGAAGCGAGAAAGGAAAATGGGATGGCCTCTATATAGAGCAGGAGACTCCAGTAAACATGGTAAATGTGACAGTTGGAGAACAAGTTCTTAAACTGCCCGTTTATCCATTGCCAGGCCAAGCAAGAGGAACAGTTGGTGTTGCACTAGGCTATGGCCGAGCAGAAAATCAAGAAGCGATCGGCTCTGCTGCATTTCAAATAAAATTAGACCAAACAGGAGATTACGATTTAGATGCTGATGGAAACAAAAAGCCAATTGGAGGAAACGCTTACAAGTTTACATCTTTTGAAAACGATTCTCTCAAATATTATGCAGATGCTGAGGTAGTAGATGCAAACGATAAGTACTTTTTGGCTTGTACCCAAACGCACCATACAATTATGGGTAGGACATCCATCTTGAGAGAAACAAATCTTGATTCTTTTAAGAAGGGGAGCAAAGAGGATTATAATCCTCCTCATGAGCTGCATATTCATACCAAGGGGCATGGAGATCATGTGAATGCTACTGATATATCTTTATGGGAAGAGCATCCTGTTGAATTTGTTGGTCATAGATGGGGTATGTCTATTGATTTAACATCTTGTAATGGTTGCGGTGTTTGTATCGTGGCTTGTCACTCAGAAAATAATGTTTCTATTGTTGGAAAAGACGAAATTAGAAGAGCAAGGGATATGCACTGGTTGAGAATGGATAGATATTTTTCTTCTATTGACGACGATGCAAGATCAAGATGGGAAAAAAATAAAAGAGCTGAAGGAAATGATTGGTCTTATGCCAATTTAGAAGTTCCGGAAGATAATCCATCGGTTGTATTTATGCCTATGATGTGTCAGCATTGTAATCATGCTCCTTGCGAAACAGTTTGTCCTGTTGCTGCAACTACTCACAGTAATGAGGGGCTAAACATGATGGCTTATAACCGTTGTATTGGAACTAGATACTGTGGAAATAACTGTCCATACAAAGTTAGGCGCTTCAATTGGTTCAACTACAGAGATTATAGGAAATTTAAGCATGTCAATAATTCTCAAGATGAGATTGCAAGAATGGTGCTAAATCCTGACGTGACAGTTCGTTCAAGAGGTGTTATGGAGAAATGTAGTTTCTGTGTTCAGCGTATACAAGAAGGTAAATTAAATGCAAAAAATGAATCTCGAGCTTTAGTTGATGGGGATGTTGTAACGGCTTGCGCTGATGCATGTCCTGGAGGAGCAATCGTTTTTGGAGATTGGAATGACGAGGAGTCACTAGTTCGTTCTAAAACTTCCGGAGATAGAGCTTATCAGGCATTGGAAGAAATTGGTGTTAAGCCAAATGTTTGGTACCAAGTAAAAGTGAGAAATGTAGAAGAATCTGCTGAAGTGGCCCATGCGGATGCCGATGCAGGAACTGAAGAGCATAGTTAATAATATTTAAATTAATTGGAATAAAAACGTATATAGATGCATAAAGAGTCAGACATCAGGATTCCCTTAATTTTAGGAGATAAAAATTACAAGGATATTACGGATGACATAATCCGTCCTATTGAAAGTAAAGCTCCTAAGGGATGGT
>JAQWQH010000028.1 GCA_029244805.1 Flavobacteriales bacterium | reverse complement strand
AAAGGCACGTATATTAATTGCTTTCCCAAAGAATTATCATTCGTTAATACAGATGATTTGTTAATAGACCTTACATAATTATAGCCCGTGTTAATATGCAGTTTGCCTTTATTTAGAATTGTGAATACTTTGTTAGCTTCTATTTCAACTCCTTTGTTTTCAACTTGCCTTACATTGATTGGACTCCAAATTCCGTTTTCCTGCGGAAGCCACTGAATCCAATTATCGATTAAAGAATAGTAGGGCGAAATGTTAAAAGAAAGTTTTTCATAGTTATAATTTAGACCTATCTCAGTTGTAAATCCTATTTCAGGAAGTAGTTCTCTATTTCCTCCTGTCTCCCAATACAATTCATTTAGAGAAGGGGCTTTGTAATTTCTAGCTGCATTGGCATTTATGGTGAAACGGTGATTTTTGGAAAGAAAGTATTTCATTCCAATAGTTGGAACTACAGGGGTAAACTTACCATCAATTATTTCTTGCCTTATAGCCAGATTGTATTGATATCCATGATTACTTTTTTGTTCCAGCTGAACAAATCCTGATTGCCTATTGCGCTGCTCTTGCGAATTGAAGCCCGTTGAATTGGCAACGTCTTTGTCTACATTTATCTGAGCAGATAATTTAAATAAATGGTTGAAATAGCGTTTGAAATTATAGCTTGCTCTGTATGAGTCAATATTGATTAGTGAATTAATTGCTACAATACTATCAACATAGTTCAATTTATCTTTTATTAGAGCTACCCTTAAATGGTGAAAGTTTTTCTTTTTAATATGGTGCCATTCTCCTAATAGTCGAAGTACTTCGTCAGTTTGATATTCTCTGTTAGAACTTACACCCAGAACGGATGGGATTTGTCTGTAGCTATTTATATAGTTTGATTTAATTGCAAAATAATTTGTTTTATTTGGTGTAAAGTAAAATTCTTGTTTTATTCCATGCTGCAATATTTCTGCATTTTCTCTTTCTAATATTGGAGAGTTTTCTTGGGTAATGTCCATATATTTAAAATCATTGGAAGTTGCATTTCTGAAAAGGCTGGTTTTCGATTGAAACTTTTTAGTGCCTGCATTAAAAGAAAAATAGGTCCTGTCCATTCCGAAATTTCCTATTTCTTTTTTAAAATTAGTATTTAGTTTGTTGTTAAAATTAGCTGAAGTATTTAACTGAATGGCACCACCCAAGCCTCCACTTCCGTCTACTACACTGCTAGCTCCTAAATGAATTTCAGCATTGTCTATAAATGCAGCTGGAAGGGTGCTCAAATCTAATTGTCCTAAAGTAGCGGAATTAATGGCAATTCCATTCCAATATAGTTGAGTATGACTAGCGCCTGCTCCTCGAATTGATATAGTGGATAGGCTACCAGGTCCATAGGATTTTATGTAAATCGGTGTTTCTTTCGAGAGAATATCAGCTAGGTTCTCTGTCTCATACGCTGTTATCTTGTCTAATTTGGTTACTTTATAAGATGCTGAAGGAGTAATTGTAGCATCAGCGGCAACTACCAATTGTTTCAATGTATCGGTTTGAGACATTGCGTTTGCAGATGCCATTAAGCAAATAAGGACTAAAAAATAATTTATCAGAGCCCTCAATTGATGAGTAATTTTTGGATATTAATATTCCCCCCTTCAATTAATTTTAAAATATAAACACCTTTTGAATAGCGAAATAAATCCAAATCAATTTGATTTGAATTAGATTTCAATTGAAAAACAATTACTCCATTCAAATCGATTAACTGAATCGTTTTATCTGATAAATTGTCAAAGATTATGGTTGCTTTTTCTTTTGCTGGATTGGGAAATACTTTGAATGTATTGAGTGATTCTTCAATTCCCACAAAGGAGTGAATAACACCTATCGCGTCTAGATCAAATCCACCTGTTTCGAAGGGAGTTGGGAAAGGGTCATTAATCATATTTCCTTGAGAATCGTATGAAGCATACGACTGATTAATGCTGCCAATTGCATCAATAATTTTGACATGTGTAATGTTGTTTACGTCTAGATTGGTAATTCCAATCATTTCCTCAAGATCAAAAGGAGTTCCAAACTGTGCTCGGTATTTTCCGGCCAGATTTTGTATATCGGTGGTGTTTACTTCGTTCATTATTTGGCTATTAATTTGAGACAAACTAGAACTTTCAAAACGGAAATAATTAATTCCATCTGAACTTACCTCTACATGCGCCAGTTCTAAAAAAGTATTGTTAAACGCATTTTCAAAAACAGCAAAATCAGGCCCATTGCCGTTAATTATTGGTGAGGAAAATGTTAAAATTGCTGATCCACCATCACCGAGACTAACAACACCATTAACTCCTGATTTTTCTGTAGCACTATACATATCGCCAGTACTGGTTTTTCCTAAAGTGGTATCTGTGATGTTTTTCCAGCCTCTTTCAATAATGCATGCTGATGCCCAGTCAATAAAAGCAGAAGAATCCTTGTGTATAGCAGTTGTTCCTATTGAATCTGCAACAGGGGCATAGGGCCCCTGTGCAAAAACATTGATTGAAATAAGCACTATAACTAAGGTTAACTTCACTATTGCTTACTGATTTTTGTCGTTTTTCTTGATGTTTCAGAACTTATAACCGCATAATATGTTCCTGCCGGAAAAGCAGAAATGTTTAATTGAAACATATTAGAAGTATAGTTATTGCTACTAATTTGTTTTCCTGTTATATCAAATATTTCAACTGTTCCGTTCTCTGAATTTGTTTGAACATTTACAATATCAATTGCTGGATTTGGATATATACGAGTGGTTAACTCATTTTCCTCTATATTGGCAAAGCCTGCGCTCAAGTCGTCAATTGCAAAAAAAGCAGGGGTATTCATTCCCCATTGACCCTCATCGGAGGAAGTAAGATTAAATTTTAATCGACCTAATGTTTCCGTGCTAGTCAAAGAAACAGTTGTCCAATCTTTTTGAATGTAATCCTGTGTATTATCTGCAAATCGGTAGTCTGCCAAATATAATTCTACGGAGTCTACCAATACATCAGATAAATTATAACAAAGAATTTTCAATAAAAACCAATCTTCTCCATCGGTTCCATCCAAAGCTCCGTTTGCATCATATTGTGAGCCAAATACCTTACCGTATGCATCTCCGTTAAGCATTGAGTGGGCAGCATAATTTACATTTGTAATACGCAACTCAGGAGAGACTCCACCTGCTAAAATTATTTCTGATCCATTTTGTCCAATGGCATAGTTAGCTCCACTATAAGCTCCGCCGGCATAGGAAGAGTGCTGTCCTGCAGTACCTGTAAGTATGTCAGAAGTTTGATTCGAGTATGCCCATCCCTGAGACCAGTAACCGGGAGCTCCCCATGTGGTGTCAAATTGATTTGAGAATTCATGACCTCCTTCAATCATTACAGATTGAAATAAGCCAGTACCATTTGACGTACCACTTAAATCTGATCCGTTCCAAAAAGAGTCAGTTGGTAAAGAAATTGATTCAAAGTCAGCGTTTTGTCCTGAAATTGTTGTTGCTGCAAATAAAGCAGCCATTAAGTAAATTTTTTTCATCCTTTTTAATTTTTTTAGGTTAGTTAAAAAGAATAAAAACGAAAGAATAAAGCACACCCTATGCATGACTTATATCTCAGCTTTTATCCCGAAAGCAAAAATTTTGCATTAATGGCAGGTCTTCTGACTTACTCAACTTTTTCATGCCTTCCCATTCTGATTTCGGAACAGTGGCTTAATTAGAAAAAGCTTTATTGAGCTTACAGCTACGGGAATAGTTCAAGATTTACACTTGATTCCCTTTTAATTCTACAAAGTAGAAACCAAAAAAGCGGTACAAATTTACAATGAATATTTTTAATGAAATATGATTTAGCCTAGTTTTTTCAAATAACCGATTTATATGCAGTTCAGAGAAAGTTGACAATTAGTATAAATAATCCGATAATTAACAGTTTGATTCCGCAACGAAACACAGTTACGGACAAAAAACCTTTTGTTTGATTAATCATTCAGACTTTGCTGATGTAAGAAATTCTTTCAACTTTTTTTACTAAAACTAGCAATCAAAAATAAGACAATTGATAATTGTAAGAGAATTAGCAGATAATGTAAGACAGTAATTTGCGCTATAGTGTCAATAATTTCAAGTCCATTATTTAGGGTGTAGTAAAATATAAATGATGCACCTAAGCCAACTAAATAACCCAGTTGTTTGTTGAAATCAATTTTTCCTAAAAGTTCTTTGTTGCTGGCAACTAATGTTTCGGCACGAACCAAATATCCCCCGAATGTAAAAGTAAATTGATAACCGATGTAAATAAGAAGTGCAGAAACGAGAGATACTTTACAAAAGATGAATATCAATAAAGTGATCAACATCATTATTTCTACCATCAGTGAAATATAATAAAAGCTCTTGATGTTTAGCAATTTTTCGTAAAACTTGGCAATAATCAACATGCCAACTGCCAGGAAAAGACCTCCAATTGAATATACTAAGGGGTCTAAAGGTCCATAAATTGTAAATAGCATGCCAATGGAAATACCTGTAAAAGATGAGTTTAGTAGTTTGTAGTTTAAAAATTTGCTATTGTTTAATTTCAGCATGCAACTAGTTTTCCGGTATAAAACAATTGTGTTAAAGGGCAAATATAACTTTTATACATTTCTTATTACCTTTGCAAAGAAAATTGCAAATATGAATCACATTCTTTCAGTTGTTTTTTTGTTAATGAGTGTAATAGGTTTTACACAAATAAGTCACCAATTTCAGGTGCTTCAGTCAGGTGTTGTTGATTTTAAAGTATCCAACAATAGTTGGTATGCCTCTGTTCAAAATTTGGAAATGCCTTCTCCTGAAGGTAATTCTGATAAAGCCAAGCTCCTTAGGTTAAAGAGAGACCTTGAGTTAAAGTATCCGCGAAAAAAACCAAGTAAATTGTCAATTAAATCGTCCGCTCCTGAAGTATTTGACATTTCAGGATTTGAAGGAAATGCATATAATAACCGTGTTCCGAATGACAACTCAATGGCTATTTCGGATGCAGGAATATTGATGTCTTGTACAAATAACAGAGTAGTTATTTACGATACGCAAGCAGACACATTGATGGATACCGGTTTCCTGCAGGATTTTGTTTTGCAATTTAATGTTACCGCGAGTAGGTATGATCCAAAAATGATTTATGATCCAAATGAAGATAAATTTATTTTAACTTTTTTGGTTGGAACGAACCATGTAAATAGTAAAATTGCCGTTTGTTTTTCAACCTCTAATAATCCTATGGATGAATGGAATGTATACTTGCTTCCAGGAGATCCATTACTATCAGATCATTGGACAGACTACCCGGCAATAGCCTTGTCAGAAGATGAATTTTTTGTTACAGGAAATTTATTAGC
>JAQWQH010000021.1 GCA_029244805.1 Flavobacteriales bacterium | reverse complement strand
GTTCTTCCAAATTCTTTGTGCTGACTTTTTAAATTTTTTCCAACTTCCGAAACATCCATGGTTTTTTCAAATTCAACCATTAAGCTGTGGTCCGTAAGAATTTTAAAACTTGTATTGAGGTTGAATATTTCTTTATACACTTCCTTTTTAGTGGCTATGTCGTAATCGTTATTTTTTCGCAACCGTTTTTTATATGCGCGCCAATTCGAAAAATAAATGAAAGGGTAAAAGATGAACAAAAGAAAAAAGGAAGTTGATTTCATTCTGGTAAAATGAACCTCTTTAATTTTGAATCCAGAAAGTTGGCCAAGAACCCTTAGTTTTTGAATTCCAACTAAAAAAATATGCCCATAATAGACTTCGCTCGTGATATCTTGCTTAGACATCCACACACTGTCCAATTCATTCGGTGCCATCATTGATCCAAACCTTTCTGATTCTCCCGATAGATAACTTAATTTTGCTTTTAAATTAGAATAGTTAGGTGTTGTAATTAATAAGTTTCCACCTTTTTTTAAGACCCGATTAAAGTTTTTAAAAGCTAATAACTGATCTGAAAAATGTTCGATACCCTCTTGACAAATTACCATGTCACCGAATTTATCATCCAATGGGATTCCTTCATTAATGTTTGCTCGATTACAAGTTAATCCATCTATATTAAAGTATTCCGGGAATAAATCGAATGGGTATGGATCTGCTCCAAATTCTTTGATGATTCTTGATGTTACTCCATTACCTGCAGGAAAATCGATGACTTTTTTATTCTTAAATCTTTCTTGATTCTTGCTTAAGAACTTTTTTACATGGAATTTAATGCTTTTAGGATTGTCTTCAAAATTCATTTGATGGGTTTAAAATATTTGGTAAAGATATCTCATTAAATGTCCCTTTTTGCTATTTTTCGGTTATAATAGCAAAGTGAAACCAATCAAAAAATATTTACTGTTTTTACTATTGTTTATCTCACATTTTTCTTGGGGACAAAATAGTATGCTGACACCAGAAGAAAAAGCAATTTTACATCATGTGGTAATTAAAAGCCCTGCATTAAACAGAAACCTTGGTGAATATTTTAAATACGCAGGTGATACAATTTATTTTTTGTACAAAAGTAAAGGGGAACAGCTGCGAGATTCAATAATTGATTATGATTCTATTGAGCAGATTATCGTCTATGAACCTTCCTTGTTGGAAGTGAATTTTTATGAACTTAAAAAGGCTTCTCAAGGACTACTTTCTGAAGTAGCAACAAAAATGGCTTTACAAACTACTTATCGAGAGCTTGTCAGGAGAGATGAAATAAAAACAGAGGGAATATCGGATAGTGTTTATGTCAATTTTTTAAGAGAATTATCTGCCAGTCTTCCAGATAAAGCAGTTCGAATAAAAAACGGACAGCGGATACCAATTTCGACGATAATGAATGCTCTAGATCCAAACATTATTTTTAATAATAGGGTAAAGGAATTGAATGAATTAAAGAATTTCAAGTTGGTTGAGCAACAAGAAATAGTCAATATTATTTCCGAATCAGTACGAAATTTTATTCAGAACAAGTCGTATGAATATTTTTTGAAAATAGGCGGTAAAAGGGGTTTTTATAAAAGTATTTTGTTAGCGGCTGGTGATGGAAGTGGAACAGCAGGGTTACTGCATGAAAAACAATTGATTAGGGGCACAAGAAATAGTTTAGGGGTTCCAAAGGGTGTGGGGTTATTCACTTATGACACTAAAATAGTATCTGGAGATGAAAATATGCAGTCTATTGTCGCAAATCAGACTTCGGTAAGAGAGTTTGATGCCATGATAGACAACTACACAAATATTCATTTTAGCATGTGGGGGTTTAATTCTCGACAGCAATCTACAGTGGTTGTAACTAGAGAAGGACAGTCTTATTTGTTATATGCGTCGAAGCTTTCGAAAGAACTTTCTCCTGATTCAACATTTGGATATGGTCAAACTTTGCATACAAATATCAAAAGATTAGAGGTTAAAAGTATTCCATTTGTGGAGAATGAAATTAATGGAGATAAAGGGTTGAAATACTGGGTAGAACACTACTCTAAAGCACTGGAAGATAATTTATTAAAGATAAAGGAAACAGAATTTGAATTAGATAAAAATCGTTATTCTCAAAATAAAACCCAAAAGAAAACCAGTTTTTTACAAGATAGGCTTTCGGCGTTGTATAATCGTAACCCGCAAATTCAAAAACAATTGAAAAAAGCTAAAAAAGGACTAGCAGCTGAAGAGGAAAGGTTAAAACGATTTAGATTTAGGCTTACAGAATTGAAAATGTTCATGGGAGATTTTCAGGTTAAATATTCAAATTTTGGTTATGTTTATACCTTTGCGGATGGATGTACTTTTAATGCATTTACGCAAAATTTCGTAATCCCCGATTCATTAAAATCGAAAAATTTCACGGTCCGTGTGATTACAATTGGCCCTGATGCCACCAGTGAACATGTGGACGAAGTTCAATTACAAGTTGGTGTTACAATTGGAAAGCCAGAAGATAAATTGCCGAATGATTTTTATTTAGAATTTGATGATGCATTTGCTTCAGATCAATTTGAATTGGGTGATTTTTCATTGAACCCCGTTGAATTGTATGAAGTGAGTAAACAATTGCACAGTAGTTATCTTCATGGAGGAAATATTTATCTAGAGTTACTTGCAAACGGAATAGGAGAGTTAATAGGGGGAGAGTTAATTTCATCTTCAAGAAAAGAACTAAACAATTATCCGGGTGATACTGATGCAGGTCGGATGGATGCAAGAAGGGGTAAGAAGTTTGCTGAACTAAGGCATGCATCTTTATCATTTAAGATGGAAGAAAATGATTTAGCCTTAACAGTTAGCTCTTTTACTGATCCCGTCAAATCCAACTTTTCTAAAAAACACAAAAGGATTAAATCTTTAAAAGAGAAATATTCTACATTATCGGAAAATGATTTATTGAGTGCGTTTCGAACTTTCTTTATATGCGAAAGGTTTATGGGGGAATTGCTGCTTGCTGTTTATTTCAATTTTGATGGGAAAACAAAAACCAAAATGCTGTCTTTGTTAAGGCGTAAATTGGAAAAATCTATGGTAAAGGTTAAAGGTGTGACGATTGATTATGAAGAGTATTCAGACATTGTTCACCAGGATATAGATTTTTGTTCTCATCTTTTAGAAAAGTTTAAAAAGCAAAAGCAGCTAGAAAGCGCTATTATGCGAATTTAAAAATAGATTGATTTTTATTTGGATGGTAATAATAACTTCCGTTAAATTTGTAATTTAAATGAGAAAAACAAACAGCATATCAATTTTTAAGGTCTTCATTATTAGCCCTAGTTTTTAGGATGGTATGTAAATATATTACAGAAAAGCCGTCCATAGGATGGCTTTTTTTATGACTTAATGATTTGAATAGTTAAATCAGACTTTTTATTTTATGAAATAATTAATTGTGGGAAATGCTTAAATATTTGTTAGATTTGCAACTTGGAAATGAAACAAACAATAAATACAATATTACTTACAGTCATTATTATTTCTGCGCCATGTTGGTGAGACAGGAAAAATATTGAATAAATATTTAAAGCCTTTCTCAACAGAAAGGCTTTTTTTTTGAAAAAATAAATTACTAAACAATAACAAAATGTATTACAACGACGACACAATAATCTACTTGGATGGTAAATGGTTAAAAGCTAAAGAAACATCTACTAGCCTTTATTCACAAACTTTACACTATGGATCAGGAGTTTTTGAAGGGATTAGATCGTATAAAACAGAAGATGGTGCGAGAGTTTTTAAAGCGAAAGAGCATTACGAAAGATTGCTCTATTCAGCAGAGAAAATGCACATTAAATTGGAATATTCAATAGAGGAGTTAACGACACTTACTTATCAATTGTTAGAAAAAAACAACTTGGAGAATGCTTATATCAGACCGTTAGTTTACCTCGGAGCAAATATGGCTTTGCAGCCAACCGATGAAGTGCATGTAATGCTATCCGCGTGGGAATGGGGTAAGTACTTGGGCGATTCTCAATTACGCTTAATGACTTCTTCTTTTCAAAGACCAAATCCGAAATCATGCTTTGTTGAGGCAAAAGTGACGGGTCACTATACAAATTCGATTTTAGCAACTACTGAAGCAAAACAAAATGGGTTCGATGAAGCTTTATTATTGGATATGCATGAAAATGTTGCTGAAGGTCCAGGAGCAAATTTCTTCTATGAAAAAGATGGTAAGCTTTTTACCGCTCCAGTGGGAAATATACTAAATGGAGTAACTAGACAAACTATATTTGAGCTTGCTGATGAGTTAGGTTTTGAATTGGAAGAGAAGTTTTTCACTCCGGAAGAAGTTCATGATGCTGACGGTGCTTTCTTTACAGGCACTGCAGCAGAAGTTGCCGGTGTGGAAAGTTTAGATGGTCATAAATTTAATTTTAGTTGGGAAGACACTATGGGATTCGATTTGGCAAATGCTTATCAAAACCGTGTAAGAAAAAAGGAATACAAACAATTTGAACTGGTCTAAAATGAATAGATTTAGCAAAAGAGTAACACAAGACGATTCCCAGCCAGCAGCTCAAGCAATGTTGCATGCAATAGGACTGACTGAAGAAGATTTTTCGAAAGCTTTTGTGGGAATTGCGAGTACTGGATATGAAGGAAACCCATGTAATATGCATTTAAATGACCTTGCCCAGAAGGTCAAGCAAGGTGCGAAAAATTCAGATCTAGTAGGCTTGGTGTTTAATACTATTGGTGTTAGTGATGGAATTTCTATGGGAACTCCGGGAATGCGGTTTTCTCTTCCCTCGAGAGATGTTATAGCAGATTCGATGGAGACCGTTGTTGAAGGGATGTCCTATGATGGTTTGGTAACGGTAGTTGGGTGTGATAAAAATATGCCAGGAGCATTAATGGCAATGATACGTTTAAATAGACCAAGTATATTGGTGTACGGAGGAACAATTGCTTCAGGTTGTCATAATGACAAGCCATTGGATGTGGTGTCAGCATTTGAAGCATGGGGGCAAAAAGTTGCAGGAACGATTGATAATAAAGAGTATAAAGAGATAATAAAAAAAGCATGTCCCGGTGCTGGTGCTTGTGGAGGGATGTATACTGCAAATACCATGGCATCAGCAATAGAAGCTCTAGGAATGTCATTGCCTTATAATTCTTCTAATCCAGCTTTGAGTGCTGAAAAGAAAATGGAAAGTGTAAAGGCTGGAGAAGCTATGCGCTTGTTGTTAGAGAAAGACATCAAACCAAGTAATATAGTAACTAGGAAATCATTGGAAAATGCAATAAGACTTGTAACAGTTTTGGGTGGGTCTACAAATGCGGTTTTGCACTTCCTAGCTATCGCTAAAGCTGCTGATATAGAATTTAAACTGGATGATTTTCAAAGAATATCTAACACTACGCCCTTTTTAGCAGACTTAAAACCAAGTGGTGAATTTTTAATGGAGAATGTGCATCAAGTTGGCGGAATCCCTGCGGTATTAAAGTTCATGTTGGAAAAAGATATGCTGCATGGTGAATGTTTAACGGTAACCGGGAAAACATTAGCAGAAAATCTTAAGGATATTCCTAGTTTACTGGATGGTCAAAAAGTAATACGACCATTAGAAAACCCAATTAAACCTACAGGTCATTTACGTGTGTTAAAAGGAAATATTTCTCCTAAAGGAGCTGTAGCAAAAATAACAGGAAAAGAAGGGTTGGAGTTCACAGGGGCAGCTCGAGTTTTTAATTCCGAGTATGAAGCCACCGATGGAATTCGAAACGGAGAAGTTCAAAAAGGAGATGTTGTTGTAATTCGGTATGAAGGTCCAAAAGGTGGTCCCGGAATGCCGGAAATGTTAAAGCCAACTGCTGCTATAATAGGCGCTGGTTTAGGTAACCATGTTGCATTGATAACGGATGGTAGGTTTTCTGGTGGTTCGCATGGATTTGTCGTTGGGCATGTATCTCCAGAAGCGCAAGATGGAGGTCCTATTGCATTGCTAGAAAATGGAGACTTTATTACCATAAATGCGGTTGAAAACACAATAAATATGGATGTTTCTGATGAAGAATTAACAGCAAGAAAGCGTAGGTGGAAAGCACCCAAATTAAAGTTCGAAAAAGGAGTTATGTATAAATACGCAAAAACCGTTTCTTGTGCTTCAGAAGGTTGTGTTACAGATGAATTTTAAAATGAATAACATGAAAGCTATTGAAGTTAAAAATACAATACCCAAACAAGGTTTAATGACTGGTTCACAAGCAGTAGTTCAATCAATAATTGCTGAAGGTGTAGATTTGATGTTTGGTTATCCAGGCGGTGCTATTATGCCAGTTTATGATGCATTGTACGATGTTGAACAGGAACTAACCCATGTTTTAGCAAGACACGAGCAAGGAGCTGTGCATGCAGCCCAAGGATATGCCAGAGCAACGGGAAAGGTAGGTGTTTGTATTGCAACTTCAGGGCCAGGAGCAACCAATTTGATAACTGGAATAGCAGATGCGCAAATTGATTCAACTCCTCTGGTGTGTATAACAGGACAAGTTGCGAGTCATTTATTAGGGACGGACGCTTTTCAAGAAACGGATGTTGTTGGGATTTCAATGCCCGTCACCAAATGGAATTTTCAAGTTACTAGGGCAGAAGAAATCCCATTGGCAATAGCGAAGGCATTCTACATAGCACGTTCCGGAAAACCAGGACCAGTATTGGTCGATATAACGAAAGATGCACAGTTCGAAGAGGTAGATTTTAACTATGTTCCATTCACTGGTATGAGAAGCTACCGACCTAAACCAAAATTAGACTTGGATTCGGTAAAAGCAGCAGCGAAGTTAATCAATAGTGCTAAACGCCCATTTATATTATTTGGTCAAGGAATAATATTATCTAAAGCTGAACAAGAATTTAAAGCTTTTATCGAAAAGACAGGAATACCTGCTGCTTGGACAATATTGGGACTGTCTGCCCTTGAATCTGATCACTATTTAAATGTTGGAATGTTAGGAATGCATGGAAATTATGCCCCCAATAAACTCACAAATGAATGTGATGTTTTGATAGCGATTGGTATGCGTTTTGATGATAGAATAACAGGCGATTTAGGCCGGTATGCAAAGCAAGCAAAAGTTGTACATTTAGAAATCGATCCATCAGAGGTTAGTAAAAATGTGCATGCCGATGTAGCTGTAATTGCAGATGCTAAAGAAGCGCTTTTCGAATTGTCTAAAATAGTTGAGGAAAATAACCACTCAGAATGGCTCAATAAATTTAGAACATTAGAAAAGGAAGAATATGTGGAAGTAATTGAGAACGAGCTTTACCCCTCAGCTGAAAAAATGACAATGGGTGAAGTAATAAATGAAATAAATATTCAGTCTGATCATAATAATATTGTGGTTACAGATGTAGGGCAGCACCAAATGATGTCTTGCAGATATTTCAAGTTCAAACAAACTAAATCTATGATAACATCAGGTGGTCTGGGAACTATGGGGTTTTGCTTACCAGCCGCCATTGGAGCCAAAATGGGCCAGCCTAATAAACAAGTAGTCGCTGTTGTTGGTGATGGTGGTTTTCAAATGACCCTTCAAGAATTGGGGACTATGTTTCAATATGGTGTAGATGTTAAAATAGTTGTCTTGAATAACGAGTTTTTGGGAATGGTGAGACAATGGCAAGAAATGTTCTTTGAAAAACGATATGCATCAACCACAATGGTAAACCCTAATTTTCAAACAATTGTTTCAGGATATGGTATTACAACGAAAAAAGTTGAGAATCGAGACGAGTTAGCCGACGCAATTAAGGAAATGTTAAATCATAAAGGCGCCTATTTTTTAGAGGCAATAGTCGGTAAAGAGAACAATGTTTTTCCAATGGTGCCAACGGGGGCTTCAGTAAGCGAGATAAGACTAAAGTAAAAATGAAAAAAGAGAGATATACAATATCGGTTTTTACCGAAGATATAGTCGGGATGCTTAACAGAGTAACAATAATATTTACTCGAAGGAAAATAAATATTGAGAGTATTGCAGCATCCGAAAGTGAAATACCTAATATCCATCGCTATACGCTTGTAATTAGTGAAGCTGAAGATATGGTGAAAAAGGTCGTTCTTCAACTTGAAAAACAAGTTGAGGTGGTTAAGGCTGTTTATCACAAAGATTCGGAGGTGGTTTACCAGGAAATAGCTTTATACAAAGTACCCACTGAAGTGCTTCTGTCTGGCGGCGAGGCTGAGAAAATAGTGAGAGCGCATCATGCTAGAGTTTTGTCGGTTGAACCTGCATTTACTGTTATTGAAAAAACAGGTCATAAGGAAGAAACACAAGCACTTTTTGATCAGCTAGAACCCTATGGAATGTTGGAGTTTGTCAGGTCGGGAAGAGTGGCGATTACCAAGCCAATGAAAACGTTGAAATCAATAGTTGAAGAATTAGAAAAAGTACAGTATTAAAAAATAGAAGCAATGGAAAATTATTACAATTCACTATCACGAGAAGAACAACTTTTACAGCTTGGAAAATGTGATTTTATGGCCAGTTCCGAGTTTGTGAATGGAGTTGAGAAACTTAAAAACAAAAAAGTAGTAATCGTTGGATGTGGAGCTCAAGGATTAAATCAAGGTCTTAACATGAGGGATTCAGGATTGAATGTTTCTTATGCGTTAAGAAAAGAGGCAATCGATACGAGGCGACAATCATATGTAAACGCGGAAGAGAACAATTTTAAAGTAGGAACATATCAAGAAATGATTCCTACTGCGGATTTAGTAATCAACTTGACTCCAGATAAACAGCATACAGATGTTGTGAATAAAGTAATGCCATTAATGAAATTGGGAGCTGCCTTATCTTACTCTCATGGATTTAACATTGTTGAGGAAGGAATGAAGGTTCGTGAAGATTTAACGGTGATAATGATGGCCCCAAAATCTCCAGGTTCCGAGGTGAGAGAAGAGTATAAAAGAGGGTTTGGTGTTCCGACATTAATCGCAGTTCATCCAGAAAACGACCCAAATGGTGATGGATTAGAAATTGCAAAAGCTTATGCTGTTGCAACTGGAGGTCACATGGCAGGAGTGCTAAATTCATCTTTTGTAGCTGAGGTTAAGTCAGATTTAATGGGAGAGCAGACCATTCTTTGTGGAGTATTACAAACAGGTTCAATTCTTTGTTTTGATAAAATGATAGAAAATGGAATAGACCCCGGGTATGCCTCTAAATTGGTTCAATATGGTTGGGAAGCTATAACAGAAGAACTGAAACACGGTGGTTTAACGCAAATGATGAACCGTTTGGATGATGCTTCTAAAGTGAAGACAAGTGAATTGGCAAGTGAATTAAAGACTTTGATGACACCCCTGTTTGAAAAGCACATGAAAGATGTTTTATCAGGAGATTTCTCCTTGATGATGATGAAAGATTGGGCAAACAGCGATGCGGAATTGTTAGCTTGGAGATCAGAAACTGGAGAAACAGCATTTGAAAAGGCTACGGAAATGGAAGAAAACATTTCTAATCAAGAATTTTTTGATAATGGTTTGCTCATGGTAGCATTTACAAAAGCTGGAGTTGAATTAGCTTATGAAACGATGGTTAAAAATGGTATAAAAGCAGAATCTGCTTATTATGAATCATTGCATGAGGCTCCTTTGATTGCTAACACCATTGCTAGAAAAAAATTATACGAAATGAACCGGATAATTTCGGATACTGCGGAGTATGGATGTTATTTATTTAATCATGCGTGTAAGCCTTTGCTTCAGAATTTTGTCGATTCACTTGGTAAAGATATTATCGGCCAGCCATGCGGCAATTCAAATGATATTAATAGTGAGACAATAGAAAAATTGGATGTCAAGGTGAAAAGTCATCCAATCGAGGAAGTTGGCTCTAGATTAAGGTTGTCCATGACTCAAATGAAAAAATTGGAATTAAATTAATAGAATGAGGGCGCAGGTTAATATAGAAAATGTGAGAAAGGCTGCATCACTTTTACGTGATATTGCCTTCAAAACCCCGTTAGCTCGCAATGAGAATTTGACCAATAAGTTTAACTGTAATATTGTTTTAAAAAGAGAAGATTTACAGCAAGTTAGGTCTTATAAAATTAGAGGCGCATATAATAAAATTGCTTCTTTAACAAAAGAAGAACTGGAGATTGGTATTGTTTGTGCAAGTGCTGGAAACCATGCGCAAGGTGTTGCTTTTTCTTGTTTTAAACTAAAAGTAAAAGGGGTTATATTTATGCCCACTCCTACACCAAAACAAAAGATTGAACAAGTTAAAATGTTTGGTGGCGAGTTCATAGAGATTGTAATAACAGGAGATACCTTTGATGACGCCTCTTTTGCTGCAACGGAATATTGTGAACTTAATAAAATGAGTTTTGTTCACCCTTTTGATGATGAAAAGGTAATTGAAGGTCAAGCGACCATTGCATTAGAGATTTTAGAGCAAACAAAAGAAGAGATCGATTATTTATTTGTTCCCGTCGGTGGTGGTGGAGTTGCTGCTGGTATCTCTTCCATATTTAATGAGCTATCTCCAAATACCAAAGTCATAGGAGTTGAACCTAATGGGGCTCCCTCCATGTCGACTTCTTTGGAAAAAGGAGTTAATGTAAAATTAGATTATATTGATAAATTCATAGATGGAGCTTCTGTTCAAAGAGTTGGGGATTTAAATTTTGATATTTGTCAACAGTATTTATCTGGCATGTCTTGTGTCCATGAAGGAGAGGTCTGTCAAACGATATTGGACTTATACAATAAGGATGCAATTGTTGTGGAGCCAGCAGGAGCTCTCTCAATAGCTGTTTTGAATCAGTTTAAACATGAAATACAAGGGAAAAATATTGTTTGTTTGGTAAGTGGGAGCAATAACGATATAACGCGAACAGAAGAGATTAAGGAGAGAGCCATGTTGCATGCAAATCTCAAACACTATTTCATAATAAGTTTCCCCCAAAGGGCAGGAGCATTGAAAGAATTTGTGGCAGAAATATTGGGCCCCAATGATGATATTACTCATTTTGAGTATACAAAAAAACATAACAGAAATATGGGTCCTGCCGTTGTGGGTATAGAGCTTGAAAATTCATCTTCACTTGATGCGCTGAAGGCTAGAATGAAAAAAAGGGGTTTTTTTGGGGAATACTTGAATGAGAAACCAGACTTGTTTCAGTTTTTGGTTTAGACTACTTAATTTTATTGCGTAATTGCTTCACCCGAATCATTGCGTCTTTTTTTGATTTGTATTTTTCTTGACTAAGCAAAGTAAATTTAGTTTTGAACTTTTGGTTAAGGTATTTATGGGTTTCAGTTAGATTTTGTGTAAAACCTATTTGGGTATTATTCCCTTTTTGATTTTTCAGAAAATAGACTATGAACATTAATCAAATGTCAATTAGCACCAATTATTTGGGCAGTTTTTGCAAGCTTTTTTCTTTTTCTTCTTGAATTTTTCGCAACACTTGACCTTCTTTTTTAGGCAGAAAGGTTCTTGATATATTTGAGTTATTGCGGAAGTCTTTTCTTTTATCATCTGGTCGCAAAATTAATTTTATAGCGCCATTTTTACAATACCATAAAAAGGGTAAAATAAAATGAATAATTATAAAGTTTATGGCAACTCAGAAAGATAAAATATCTTCAATTTTTCACTATCTCCGCGACTGGTTTTATAATTTGTTTATCAAAAAGATTTTTTCAATTTCAGTAACTTTTATTTGGGTAAAGAGGATTTTACTTTTGTATTACCAATAGTATTTGTGATTTAGATTGAGAAACTAATAATTGGATTATGTATTTTTATAGAATTAAATATTAATTCTATGAATTTCAGTTTTGTTAAGTTGCTGTTAGTTTCATTTTTATTATCTGTTATGGTATCCAGTGGTATAACTCAGCTGAAAAGTGAGTTAAATTCCGTTGTTCATTCCAACAATTTTAATATTATTTTTATGGTTGGGGATGGAATGGGCCTCTCACAGCTTTCTAGTGCTTATTTTTATGGAGATATGGAGCCTAATTTTTCAAGATTTCCAATTGTTGGTCTATCCAAAACTTCTTCAGGCTCCCACAAAATAACGGATTCGGCAGCTGGCGCGACTGCTTTTTCCACAGGACAAAAAACATATAACGGTGCTATTGGTGTTGATATGGATTCAAATGCGGTTGAAACAATAACAGAAACACTTGCAATTAATCAATGGAATATTGGATTTGTGTCAACTTCTTCCATAACTCATGCAACCCCCGCTTCATTTTATTCTCATGTTTCAAGTAGATCGATGCAGGAGGATATAGCGAAAGATTTAGTTTATAGTGATGTTGATTATTTTGCTGGTGGTGGCTATAGTTGGTTTACTAATAGATCAGATTCAGTCGATTACTTTGATACATTAATTCATAGTGGATTTTTTATCGATACAAATTCTTTATCCACTTTGCCAGATAATAATCAATCAAAATTAGGCTATTTATTAGCTGCTGATGGACTAAAGCCAAAGCATTTAGGGCGAGATGAATTTTTAACAGATGCAACAAATAGAGGTATTAAATTTCTTGACGCAAAAGAGGAACCATTTTTTTTACTGATAGAGGGTTCTCAAATTGACTGGGGAGGTCATGCCAATAATAGTGAATACGTTATTCAAGAGGTTTTGGATTTTGACCAAGCAGTTGGGGCTGCTTTAGATTATGCCGTAAAACAAGGAAATACTTTGGTGGTAGTTACAGCTGACCATGAGACAGGAGGATTTACTTTGGCAGGGGAGCAAAGCATAGGTCCGTATAAGGCTATCAAAAGAGATTATAATGTGTTGTCGCCTTCTTTTTCTACAGGTGGTCATAGCTTTGCTATGGTTCCAGTTTTGGCTTTAGGCCCGTTCGCAGAAAAGTTCAGTGGAATATACGAAAACACCTATTTACACTCAATAATTCAAGAAATTACGTTGAGAGATTCTAATAATTAACTAGCATTTTTGATTACAGATGGTAGAAAATATTTTCCAGCTCAATTAAAAGCTATTCTAAACCTAGGTGCTTTTCAACAAATTCTCTCAAACAAGCATCACCACCTTTTTTTTCGAGAATAATATCTGCTGTGTTCAATATTCTTTTGCTAGAATCACTCGGACATGCCGAAACTCCAACATGTTCCATAACATTTTCGTCGTTATTGTCATCTCCCAAAAAGGCTACTTCTTCCAACGAAATTTCCAATTCAGAAATCCATTTATTAAGGATAGTAAGCTTGTCATCACCTCCAACATAACAATGTTTAATATTTAGCATATTCGCTCTTTCAGTTACCATTTCGGCAGTCTTACTGTGGCTGATTAATCCAACGTGATAGCCATTTTGATATAGCATTTTAACAGCCATCCCATCCTTGGTATTGAAACGTTTGAAATGAGTCCCTTCAGAGGTAATATACATTCCTCCATCAGTTAATGTTCCGTCAACATCGCAAACAACGAATTTTATTTTATTAAGTGTCATTAGATGATTGTTTTTCCAACTGCTTTAGCGATTGGTTCTATTGTCTTTTTCATCTCAGCGAATTGCTCAAAATCTAGTTGCTGGTTGGCATCTGATTTAGCTACTTTTGGATTTGGGTGCATTTCAACCAATAATCCATCAACATTCATTGCTGTGCAAGCTCTGGCCAAATCCGGTACGCCAAATGCATGTCCCATAGCATGACTTGGATCTAATATGATTGGTAAGTTAGTTTTTTCCTTTAACCATGCAGCACCACAGAGGTCCAATGTAAATCTTGTCTTTGTTTCGAAGGTCCTAAGGCCTCTTTCGCAAAGAATAACATTTGGATTTCCAGATGATAAAATAAATTCAGCACATTGCACAAACTCTTGAAGCGTAGTTCCAAATCCCCTCTTTAAAAGAACAGGTTTGTTTTGCTTTCCGCAGGCTTTTAAAATACCATGGTCATACATTGATTTTGCTCCGATTTGTATAACGTCACTGTGTTCAATAATAGCATCAACATGAGTAGAATCTCTAACTTCTGTTACGATTTTCAAACCATGCTTTTCTCTCATTTTCACTAACAACATCAGGCCTTCCATTCCCATTCCTTGAAAAGAATAAGGTGTGGTTCTAGGCTTAAAACAACCGGCTCTTAAAGTCTTCAAGCCCATTGAAACTAAATGTTCCGCACTTATATTGATTTGCTCTTCTGATTCCACTGAGCAGGGCCCCCCTATTAATACAGTATTTCCTGTTGTGCCACCAATTTTAAAAGTATCTAAATCTATTTCTTTAATATCGTTTCTGTAGTCTTTGCTGGCCAATTGAATATCTGAATCCATTGTGAAGAATTCGTCAGTATAATCATCTAAAAAAGAAGGTAGTTTCTTGATGCTCGAAGAAGTTATTAAACGCGTATAGCTACCCGTTTTTAACGCAATAGATTTGCTTTGTGCAGCGAGTTCTTCAACTTTAGTTTCGGTAATATTTTCTTTTAAATGTATGATCATAATTCTCCTTTGATTAGGTTGAGGAAACTAACTATTCCTACCGTTTTTTTGTTATTATTTACTACCGGTAAATAGATTACAGGTTTAGTTTGTTTTTTAATGAATTGAAGCATTTCATGCACATTAATATTCTCATTAATCACAAGAGGGTTGGTGTTAATGAGTTCTTGCATGTTCAAACTATTCAAATTATTTACATGTTTTAATAATCCATTTCGTAAATCTGCGTTTCCGATTATTCCTGCAAATTTATCATTTTCATCATTAATTATTGCAAAACCTAAAGCCCCTTTTTTGAAGGCAAGTAATAAGCTTTCTAAGGTTAAATCCTTGCTACTGAGAATAGGCGAAGAATCTGTTTTCTGCATAAAATCTTTCACTAAAAAATGTGATTCAATTTCATTTAATTTTAGGTTCAATAATGCAGATCCAATAGAAACTGAGTTGAACAAATAAGATCCAGAAACAGAAAGGTAAACTCCCATGTTTCTGAGGATAAATGAAACTTCTGCATTTACGCCTCCATCGACATGAATCTTTTTATCTGGATATTTCTGACTGAATTCTCGAATTTTGGAAAAGTTCGATTTATCGAAATTTCCTCCACTCTCACCTGGAGTGGTAGCCATCATTAAAATAAAGTCAAATGAATCCTTATAGCTTTCAAATACAGAGATATCTGTAGAAGTGGTTATTCCTATTCCTAATTTACCTTTGTATTCCGACGGAATAGCAAGCATTTTGTCTGTTAAATCTTCGTATTGGAATGTTACATAATCAATGTTATATTCAATAATCCCAGGATAATAAGCTTCCGGGTTGTCTGTAATAATATGTAAGTCAATCGGTAAAATAGAGTTCTCACGAATAACTTTTATATCTTCAAAAATAGATAATCTATTTTTACAGTCTACATGGATTACATCCACATGATAGTTATTTAAGTTATCAATGGTAGTAAGAATGTTTTTCTCACTATCAGAAAAAATGGATGCCGAAATTTTCATGTTGCAAATTACGTCAGAAAAGAGGATTTTGCCAATGAAACGCACGTTTATTATCTTGATTTTCTATCTTCACAAAAAAATATAGAATGATAAAAGTTGGAGTTATAGGATCGGGGTCCATGGGAATCGGAATTGCGCAAGTGGCTGCTACTGCAGGACATGAAGTTATTCTTTTCGATACTAATAAAGATGCGTTGGTAAAAGCAATGAATAAATTGCAAAAGATTTTAGCTCGTTTGGTTGAAAAGGGAAAGATAGATGATTCGACTTCTACTAAGATTTTGGAAAGAATAAATCCTGCGTCCAGTTTAAACGAAATGCGAGGGTCGGGAATTGTTATTGAAGCAATTGTCGAGAACTTAGAGATTAAGAAATCAGTTTTTAGTGAGTTGGAAGAGATTTGCGGTGGTGATTGTATACTTGCGACCAATACTTCATCACTATCCGTTGCTGCAATAGCAGCAGCTTGTAAAAACTCAAGCCGAGTAATTGGAGTTCACTTTTTTAATCCCGCACCATTGATGCCGTTGGTTGAAATTATTCCAGCAATACAGACCTCTGATGCATTAACCAAAGAAACTAGAGATTTGATAGATAGCTGGAGAAAAATAACGGTATTGGCAAAAGATACTCCTGGTTTTATTGTGAACAGAGTTGCTCGACCTTTTTATGGCGAAGCATTGCGAATTTATGAAGAAGGGATTGCAGATTTTGCCACAATTGATTGGGCAATGAAAGAAATTGCAGGGTTTAGAATGGGCCCATTTACATTAATGGATTTTATAGGTAATGATATAAACTATACAGTTACCGAGACTGTTTTTGCCGCATTTTATTATGATCAACGTTACAAACCTTCATTTACGCAAAAAAGACACTCAGAGGCCGGGTGGTACGGTCGTAAATCGGGTAGGGGATACTATGATTATGCAGAGGGAGCAGAAATGCCTATTGCAAATGAAAATAAAGAGTTAGGAGATCAAATTGTATGGAGAGTCCTAGTGATGTTGATTAACGAGGCAGCTGATGCCTTGTTCCTGAATGTAGCTTCCAAAGAAGATATAGATTTAGCAATGACAAAAGGAGTAAATTACCCTAAAGGGTTATTAGCTTGGGCAGATGAAATCGGAATTCAGAAATGTGTTGATGGATTGGATGATTTGTATAATGAGTATTTAGAAGATCGATACCGCTGCAGTCCGATTTTGAGAAGAATGGTAAAAGCGGGAAGTACTTTCTATTAGTTTTAATCTAAATTATAGGCACAAAAAAAGCTCGGCATTACTGTCGAGCTTTTTTTATAACAAACCTAAAGTAGTTTATTCAACTTCTTCGCTTCCTTCTTCTTCTTCTTCAGCACCTTCTTCATCACCGTGTCCGCATTTTCCTTCTCCACATTTCATGTCTGAACATTTGTGCTCTGCACCTTCTTCTTCTCCGTGTCCACATTTTCCTTCTCCTTCAGCTTTACATTCTTCAGAAGATTTTTTATCACATCCTTTTTTGTCACACTTTTTGTCTTTGCAGCAAGCTTTTTCCTCACCTTCTTTCAGTTCTGATTTTTCATCGGTAGATTCAGTATCTCCGCAAGAAGAAATTGTCGATGTGGCAAATAACATTGCTAGTATCCCGAATCCGAATAATAATTTTTTCATTTTTGTTTAGTTTAATAGTTTTTTTGATAATTGAAAAAAGCCAAGTTTTAGCTTGGCTTTTAAAATTGGGTGTCTTATTTAGAGCTAGTTTCAGCCTTTTTAGCGCAAGCTTTTGCACCTTTCTTCTTGCAACAAGATTTTACTTCAGCAGAAGCAGTGCCGTTTGTAGCTACTTTCTTTTTGCAACATGCTTTTTTAGCGCACGATTTTTTTGTTTCTGTTTTTGTAGCTTCAGTAGTAGCACTAGTTTGAGCAGTAGCTCCAATTGCCATAAATGCAACAAGTCCAAATGATAAGATTACTTTTTTCATGGATAATGTATTATGTTTTGTATGAAATAATTCTCCCAAATATACATCAAATTAATCAAAAGTTGCCAAAACAGTTTGACTACCAACGACATTTTCACCTATTTTAACATTTATTGTACTTTTTAATGGAATGAAAACATCTATTCGAGAACCAAACTTTATAAATCCTGCTTCTTTGTCTTGACGCGCTTCTTCCCCTTCTTTTCCAAAATAAACAATCCTTCTAGCTACCGCTCCTGCTATTTGCCTAAATAGAATTTTTCGACCTTCTAAATCTTCTACTACTATAGTAGTTCTTTCATTTTCTGTAGATGATTTGGGGTGCCACGCGACTAAATATTTCCCGGGATGATATTTAAAATATTTTACAATTCCATTTATTGGGTACCATTGACAGTGCACGTTCAAGGGGGACATAAATATGCTAATCTGTGTATACTTGTCATTTAAATATTCAGTTTCTTGCACCTCTTCTATTACAACTACTTTGCCATCTGAGGGGGCAAGTATTTTATTACCATCAATAGTCACAGCTCTTTTCGGAACCCTAAAAAAGGATACGATAAGATAAAAGAAAATAACAGAGGCACCTACCAATATTGACCATATCCAGGTAATAGGAATGAAATAGATAAGTACAAAGTCAATTCCCGCAAGAAGTAGGAAAAATAGTGTGATGATTTTAAAACCTTCGTTATGGATTTTCATGGATATTATTTATAATTGAATATTTAACTTATATCAAATCTACAAAATGTAAATATGCCAATACAAAAGGTGCAGAAAATAATACGCCATCAAACCTATCTAATATACCTCCGTGTCCTGGAAGAATATTCCCTGAGTCTTTTACTCCGATGCTTCTTTTTATTTGCGATTCTGTTAAGTCACCCAATGTTCCAAACACTACAATTAGCAATGAGCAAACCATCCAATGTAAAACGGAACTACCTGTAAAATAAGCAAATATAAATCCTGTGGCTAATGCAATAGCAGCTCCTCCAATAGCTCCTTCCCACGTTTTGTTTGGTGAAATACGTTCGAATAATTTTGTTTTACCAAGAGCAGAACCAGCTAAATATGCCCCCGTATCACTTGCCCATTGTATTACAAAGAAGCCTAATAGAAAAATATAGTCATATCTGTCATTGATTTCCAAAACCTCATCATATGGGGAGCCATATGCGAAAAAATTTAAGATAGAAAATGGGATAACCACGTACATTACTCCCATTACGGAAAATGCAAAGTTAGATACCGGGGTTTCACTCTTACGAAACAGTTCAATTACCACCAACAAAACTAACAGAGGGAAGATAAAGAGCAGGTAAGAGAAGTTACCATATCCAAAACTAAAATAGACTATGATTCCATAAATTAAACTGGCAACAAAAGAGGCGACACTCTTTTTTGGCTTAAAACCGCCTTTTTCCATCAGTTTGAAAAACTCGAGTAAGCCAAGTATAGAAATAACGAAAAAGAGCCCAGCCACGGAATATTTGTTCCAGACAATGGCTCCAATCAATACCGCAACAAATACAGCTCCGGTGATTGCTCTTGTGAGTAATTCTTTCAAACTTGATTAATTCGTTTCCCCTTCTGGTTTAGATTCGCTTTTATCATCAGAATCATCTCCTTTAGGTTTTATTTCCTCAGCAAAAACAGCATCCGAAGCTGGCTTTTCTTCCTCAACATCTTTGCTTTTTTCCTCTGTAGTTACTTCGGACACTTTCGGTAATTCAACTTCAGAAACTACCTTTGCTTTTTCAGTTATTTCTTTTTCTCCCCAGGCTCTTTTTCCAAAAACAGCTTCCAGGTCGTCTTTAAAGATAACTTCTTTCTCTAATAGTTTCTCTGATAATAATGTTAGTTTATCCTTATTTTTTTCTAAGAGTTTTATTGCTCTTTGATATTGCTCTTCGATCATGCTTTTTACTTCATCATCAATTAGCTTAGCCGTGTCATCGCTATAGGGCTTGGAAAAGCCATAACCATCGCCCTGAGAATTATAATAGGATACATTTCCAACCTTTTCATTTAAGCCATAAATGGAAACCATTGCTGTAGCTGTTTTGGTTACTTTTTCTAAATCGCTTAATGCTCCAGTAGAGATTTTCCCAAAAGTTACTAACTCTGCTGCCCTACCTCCTAAAGCAGCACACATTTCATCAAGCAGTTGTTCAGTTGTTGTAATTTGTCTTTCTTCCGGCAAATACCATGCAGCACCTAAGCTTTTTCCTCTTGGAACTATGGTTACCTTAACAAGTGGGTTAGCGTGTTCAACCATCCAACTAACAGTAGCATGACCAGCTTCGTGTATTGCAATTGCTTTCTTTTCTTCTTTGGAAATGATTTTATTTTTCTTCTCTAATCCGCCTATAATCCGATCCACTGCATCTAAAAAGTCCTGTTTTTCAACTTGTTTTTTATCAAATCTAGCAGCAATTAGTGCTGCTTCGTTACAAATGTTTGCAATATCTGCTCCGCTAAAACCAGGAGTTTGTTTCGCTAAAAATTCGATATCAAGATCTTTCACTTTTTTAAGCGGTTTTAAATGGACATCGAAGATTGCTCTTCGCTCATTTAAATCTGGCATATCAACATAGATTTGTCTGTCAAAACGACCAGCTCTTAATAATGCTTTATCCAAAACATCAGCTCTGTTGGTCGCCGCAAGAATAATGACACCATTGTTGGTTCCAAAACCATCCATTTCAGTTAAAAGCTGATTTAGTGTGTTTTCTCTCTCATCATTCGACCCCATGTTAGGGTTCTTACCTCTGGCTCTACCAATTGCATCAATTTCATCAATAAAGATTATACTTGGTGCTTTTTCCTTTGCTTGTTTGAATAAGTCTCTAACTCTAGAGGCTCCAACTCCAACAAACATTTCAACGAAATCTGATCCAGAAAGAGAAAAGAATGGAACTTCAGCTTCTCCAGCAACAGCTTTTGCTAATAATGTTTTTCCAGTTCCAGGAGGAC
>JAQWQH010000016.1 GCA_029244805.1 Flavobacteriales bacterium | reverse complement strand
GGGAGAATTTTAATACTGATAAGATGGATTTTGAGCGATCGCGTCTAACAAAATATTTGCTAGATAATGGATTTCATTTCTTCAATAAGGAGTTTATTTACTTTAGAATAGATAGTACGCTTGGTTCAAGGCAAGTAAATGTTGTTTTAGGGATTCAGAATTATAAAATAAAGGATGTAATGACTGATTCTATTGTGGAGGTAAAACATAGGCAATATGAAATCAAGCAAGTTGATGTTGTAGTTGATTATGATTCTAAAGATGGCGTTGAATCTGTAATTCAAAATTATGAAAAAGTTACTTTTAACGAGATTGATTTTTATTACAAGAAAAAATTAAGATATCATTTGAAAATGCTTCATGATGCTGTTTTAATAAATGAAGGTGATCTATACAATAAAAAGAACATAGAGGCTACGTATAGAAAATTTTCAGGATTAGGAATTTTTAAATCTGTTTCCGTACAGTTTGATACACTAAATGATGGACTTCAGGCTAGAGTTCTTTTGGAGCCTATCAAAGCGCAAACCTTTAATGTTTCGTCTGACGGACTTCATAATAACGGTTTATATGGTATTGAGGGTAGTATGACCTATGCACATAAGAATGTTTTTGGAGGTGCAGAAAGACTACAAATAAGTTTTTCTGGAGGTTTAGAAGCACAAAAGTTGCTGATCGATAATGAATCCGATGATAATTTATTATCCAATGCAAATTTTAATACTATTGAGTTTGGACCTCGAATATCACTTGTTTTTCCGCGTTTTTTATTTCTAAACAAATATTTTACAAATAAAGCAAATGCTAAAACGGAGTTATCGACTTCATATAATTATCAGAAAAGACCTGATTTTACTAGGGGTGTTCAAGATATTTCCATGACATGGGTATGGCATGAGAAAGCTCCTATTACATATAAGTTTACGCCGATTTCTTTGAGTGCTATAAATATTTCCAAGGAGCCGGCTTTTCAAGATAAAATCGATGCCATAAATGATGGGTTTCTTGCAGCTAGTTACGACAATCATATAATTGCCGGAGGAAGATTGTCGTTTGAATACAATGGTCAGCAATTAAAAAAGAGGAAAAATGTATTCTATACTAGCGCTACTATTGAAGGAGCGGGCAATGTTTTAAGAGGGATTTACAAATACTCTAACCAATTAATTGACACAACAACAAATAGCTACAGCTTATTTGGAATCAGGTTCGCACAATTTGTAAAAATTAACTTAGATACGCGTTATTACAGGCTTTTAACAAAAAAAACAAAAGTTGTATATCGATTAGCTGCGGGAATCGGTTTGCCTTTGAGCAATCTGTCAGAGGCGTTGCCTTTTCAAAAAAGTTTTTTTTCTGGTGGTGCAAATGGTATGAGAGCTTGGAAGGCTAGAACTCTAGGGCCTGGAGCATATTATGATTCTACCGGAAGTTTCGATAAAATTGGTGATATTCAGTTGGAAAGTAATATTGAGTTCCGGTTTCCTGTAATTAGTTGGGTTGAAGGTGCTTTATTTGTTGATGCGGGAAATATTTGGCTCATTAATAGAGATTCTCTGCGAACGGACGCGCACTTTGAAGCTGATAGGTTTATTGGTGAAATTGCAATTGGAACAGGTATTGGATTAAGAATGGATCTTGATTTTTTTGTGATTCGATTTGATCTTTCAATGCCTTTTAGAAATCCATCTTTACCTGCCTCGCAAAGATGGTTATTTCAGGGAGGGTTAAAAGAAGGAAGTAGTTATTTCGAATCCATTTACGATGCAGAAGCAGAGCAGTATGTTGATGTGGAGATTGATAGGGGGCAGTTTTTCAAATTACAATTTAACTTGGGAATAGGTTATCCTTTCTAAATATTGTCGAAAAAGAAATAACTTCAGAGATTATTCTTAGATTCGCAGTCTAAATTTAGCTAAATACAATAACAAAAATAAATATAATGTCTAAAACGATTGATATATTAGGAACTAGTGCAGACGGATTGTTAAACCATGAATGTAAAACAATAAGTAAAGACTTATTGCATTTGCCGGGTAATGATTTTATTGAAAGGTGTTTTGTGCAAACGAACAGAAATCCGCAGGTATTAAGAAATTTACAAGCGCTATATGGTACGGGTAGGTTGGCAAATACTGGATATGTTTCTATTTTGCCAGTTGATCAAGGTATAGAGCATTCTGCGGGTGCATCATTTGCGCCAAACCCAATTTATTTTGACAGTGAAAAGATTGTTGAATTAGCCTATGAAGGAGGGTGTAACGCTGTGGCATCAACTTTTGGAGTTTTAGCTTCTGTTAGTAGAAAGTACGCCCACAAAATACCGTTTATAGTTAAGTTAAATCATAATGAGATGTTAACGCACCCCGGTACGTTTGAACAGATTAGGTTTGGAAGTGTTGATGAGGCATGGAACCTAGGCGCTGCAGCGGTAGGTGCAACAATTTATTTTGGGTCTGAAGATAGCAATCGGCAAATTATTGAAGTTGCTGAAGCTTTCGAAAGAGCGCACGAATTGGGAATGGCTACAGTCTTATGGTGCTATCTTAGAAATAGCGAATTTAAAAAGGATGGGGTTGATTACCATGTCGCTACCGATATTACAGCTCAGGCAAATCATTTAGGAGTAACTATTCAGGCAGATATTATTAAACAGAAATTACCAGAAAATAACGGTGGTTATACAAATATTAATTTTGGGAAAACACATCCTAATGTATATTCTGAATTGACAACAGATCATATGATTGATTTATGTCGTTACCAAGTAGCTAACTGCTACATGGGAAGAAATGGATTGATTAATTCTGGTGGAGCTTCTACTGGTGATGGTAAATCTGATTTAGAACAGGCTGTTATGACTGCTGTAGTTAATAAG
>JAQWQH010000009.1 GCA_029244805.1 Flavobacteriales bacterium | reverse complement strand
AGAAGATGGATTTAATAGACGAGACATAACAATGGCTAAAAAAATATAGCTGCACTCCAGAACAGCAAAACTATTGAGCAGATTCGTTATAACCAATAAAAATGCTCGTATTATTTAGTAATAATACGAGCTTTACCTTTCTATAATTTTGATGCTATTTTTTCATAGATTCATCAACCGATTTAGCAGTATCCAAAACTGTCTTTTCAATAGAAATAGGCTCCCAATTAAAAATTTGTTTTGTTGAAGAGATATCCCCGTTGTAAGTTTTCCCTATAAAAGCTCTCATACTCTTCGCTTCTCTATTGAAATTTCCTATGAAGCGTAAAAGAAAATTAGGAGCTAATTTGGTACTAACCTTATCATATCCATTTGATTTCAATATTTGAGCTAATTCCTGAAATGTATACGTATTTTCCGTTGTCACAATGAATCTTTTCCCATTTGCGTTTGGGTTTTCCATTGCCAAAACATGAATTTCAGCTATATCTCTTACATCTGACATATTAATACCAGCCTGCGGAACCATAGGCATTTTACCACTAATCATTTGTTTGAAAATATCCAGTGATGCTCCCAAATTACCCGAGAGAGTTGGCCCAAATACTGGCCCAGGATTAACCACTGTTAATTCCATCGGCGCATCATCTGTTTGCGCTTTAATAAATTCCCAAGCACTTTTTTCCGCTAAAGTTTTACTTTTCGCATAAGCTGAAACATTTTTTCCATTCACATTTGTCCAAGAATTAGCATTTACATCAATAGATTTATCGGCATTCTCTAACATAGAAACCATGGAAGAGGTCAGAACAACACGCTTTACTCCAGCTTTCTTTGCAGCTTTCAATGCTCTTTGCGTCCCTTCAACAGCTGGCTTTATATATAAATTTTCATCTTTTGGCTCAATATTTATGAACGGTGATGCAACATGCAATACAAAATCACATCCAACCATTGCATTATCCCAACCATCATCTTTCAAAAGATCAAGTTCGCAATATTCTAAATTCTCCTTAGGGTCAATTACTTTTTTGATGCCCTTAGTCACCTCATCCGATTTAGACAAACTTCTGAGCGATCCTCTAACAGAATAACCCTTTTTTAATAGTTCTGCTGCACAATGTTGACCAATGTATCCAGACACACCTGTTACCAATACTTTCTTCATATTCTATTTATTTTATTACTTTTGTTTTACAAGCAAAAATACAATATTACTTTTCTTTTGCAAGTAATACATATTAACTTCTTAAAATGAATAATAATTTTCGTTGTAACTGTCCAATTACATCAGCACTAGATATAGTAGGTGATAAATGGACATTGGTAATTATTAAACAGATGCTTTTGGAAGGGAAAAAAACATTTAAGGATTTCTCTGAAAGCGATGAAGCCATTGCTTCCAATATCTTATCCTCAAGACTAAAAATGCTTGAACAATTTAAAATAATCACCAAGGAAAAACTAACTCATAATAAAAAAACGAACATTTACCTATTAACCGAAAAAGGTCTCGGACTGACTCCAACAATTATAGAACTAACGCTTTGGAGTGACCTTAACATTAGAGAACATCATTCATCTATAATCTCAGATAGTCGCATAGAAATGGTAAAGAAAAATAAAGAGGAATCCATCAAAATGATAGTGGAATTTTATAAACAAAAAACTGACTACAACAAAACCTAACTGGATCAAAACAGTCGCTTATACTAACCGTTGGTAAAATAATAAATACAAGCGCATTTTTAGTTAAATCATTTACACACTTATATTCGATTCAATTGTATTATGTCGGTTTCAGTCGATAATAGATGTATATGATTGGCACACATAACAATAGCAAAAATACCTATAAACTTTTCTAAAATTGGGAAGAAAAGAAATATGCTTGGAAACCATCTCAATGACTTGAAATTTTACAAAAAAAAAATGAAGTGTAAAAAACAAATATATTCTATTTTATTAATTTCGTTAAATGAAATGCTTAGGGATACTAAAGGGCTACAGTTAAATAAAATTTTAGACATTACAGACATGAAAAAAAGTATATTTTTAGCAATTATATACATATGCTCATTTTTTCCAATTGAGGGAAAAACGCAAATAAATGAAGATGAAATAGGTGCATGGTACATGTACTTTTTCAATACAACTTTCAAAGAAAGTGCATGGGGGCTGCAAGGAGATATTCAATGTCGGAACTGGAATATTGCGGGTGATCTTGAACAATTATTGTTGCGGGGAGGAATAACCTACAAACCCAAAAAAGCCAATATTAAACTCACTCTCGGATATGGAAATGTAACTACCGGAAGTTATGGACCATACAACTCAACTACATCAGAGAGTAGAATCTACCAGGAAGCACTATTTCCGGTTCAATTTGGGAATCGTTTTTATACCAATCACCGATTTCGTTACGAGCAAAGGTTTGTTGAAAATCAAGATTTAAGAACACGCTATAGATACAATTTATTTTTAAATATACCCTTGAACAATCCTTCAATGGATAAGAAGACAATTTACCTTGCCTTGTATAATGAAATATTCATCAATGGACAAAGAAATATAGGGAATGGAAATAGTATAGAAATTTTTGATAGAAATAGATTGTATGTTGCAACTGGATACGTAATCAAAAAAGGACTTAAAGTTCAACTAGGAATAATGAAACAAACAACTAATTCTTGGCAAAAGCATCAGTTTCAATTTAGCTTCCACCAAAAAATTTAACTTTAGATCATATTCTGTAAAGGGCATTTATACAGAAATTACTCTCTAAACTTTTCTGTATTCTCAAAAACTGTCTTTAGAATTTCTTTGTCCGCTGCTGACAGTTCAATGCTTCTTCGAGCCATCACTTGTTCTGCCACTTCGTAAGACTTATCTAATTTATAGGTTGTAAAACCATCTTTACCGCCCCAAGAAAAAGAGGGAATGTGTTTATCTGGAAAGCCTCCGCCAAAAACATTTGCATAAGCGCCTACAACTGTTCCTGTGTTAAACATAGTATTAATTCCGCATTTAGAATGATCTCCCATGATTAACCCACAAAACTGCTCTTCTGAATCAATTAATTTTTCTTCTTTATAACTCCAAACCTTTACGTTTCCATAGTTATTTTTCAAATTTGAGGTATTTGTATCAGCTCCTAGGTTGCACCACTCTCCTATTACACTATTCCCCATATAACCATCGTGTCCTTTGTTTGAATAACCTTGCATAACCGAATTTCCAACTTCACCGCCAACTTTACAAAACGACCCAATTGTAGTTGGGCCATATATTTTAGCTCCCATCTTAAGAACAGCATTTTCTAGCAGGGCAAATCCTCCTCTAATCATGCAACCTTCCATCACTTCTGCATTTTTAGCTATATATATTGGACCCGTTGTAGAATTCAAAATCGAACAAGTAACTTTTGCTCCTTTTTCAATAAAAACACTATTTCCTATTACCGTATTGGATGCTTCAATTTCTTCCGATTCTTTTTCTGCTTTAACTATTTCAAAATCCTTCTCAAGCTCCTCTCCATTCAATTTAAAGATATCCCACGGACGATTAATTATATTCAAATCCCCCTCATACTTGAGAACAGTCATTTTAGCGATCGCGTCGTTCATATCCTCCACCGCAGGCAATGGACAAATAGCAATCACCTGATCATTATGCATTAACAGCTGATTTTCCTCGAGGTTGTTAATAGTATCCACGATATCCGCATCTGGCAATAGCCCGGCAAACACACCAATTTCCGTTTTAGCATTATTACCTTCAAACTTCTCCGTCAAATAACCTTTCGTTCTTATAGATGTCTCAGCTCCCAAATAATGATTCCATTTTTCTTGAATGGTAAAAATACCGACGCGCAAAGCAGCAACGGGTTTAGTGTAAGTTAATGGTAAAAGTTGCTGGTGAGCTACACCGTCAAATAATACAATGCCCATATATTGATTTTTATTGTGGTATAAAAATACCAATATTTATACATACAAAAAACCCCCGACTAAAAAGTCGAGGGTTTTGAATATCTTTAAATAAGGATTAACCCTTATTACGAGAAACATATCTGTTTTTAAACTTATCGATACGTCCTGCAGTATCAACTAATGTTTGTTTACCAGTAAAGAAAGGATGTGATTTGTGAGAAATTTCCAATTTGATTAAAGGATATTCATTTCCATCTTCCCATTTAATTGTATCCGCAGACGGCGCACAGCTGTTAGTTAAAAACGAATATTCGTTTGACATATCTTTAAATACTACTAATCTGTAATTCTCTGGATGTATTCCTGCTTTCATTTTACTTTATTATTAATTTCGGTGTGCAAATGTACACTTTCTTTTTAATTAGACAATCAGCCAAACAATAAAATAGACAAAATAAATATAATATTTATCAGTTATAGACTCTGTAAATAATTTTAGATTTGGCAGCAGTTAATGAAACCTGTTTTAAAAATATTGCTTTTACTTATTGGAACTAGCTCTTTGCTAGTGCTTTCCAACTGCAAAAAAACGCAATTATTAACCGATAATTCAGCTAAATTAGCCTTCTCTACGGACACCGTTCTTTTCGACACAGTATTTACTACCATTGGGTCTACGACGAAATATTTTAAAATATACAATAATAATTCAGGGAAATTAATTATTTCTGATGTCTGGTTAGCAAGCGGAACTCAATCTCAATTTAGAATAAATGTAGATGGGGATGCCGGAGTGAGTTTTAGCGAAGTAGAAATTGAAGCAAATGACAGTCTTTTTGTCTTTGTTGAAGTTACGGTTGATCCAAATAATTCTAATTTACCTTTAGTGGTTGAGGATTCAATTATGTTTGTAACCAATGGGAATGAGCAAAGAATTCTTTTAAATGCATGGGGACAAGATGCTTATTTTCATGTGAAAGAAGTAATATCTGTGGATGAGACTTGGAACAATGACAAGCCGCATGTTATTTATAACTATTGCGCTGTGGATTCAGCAATTACGTTGACAATTCCTGCAGGAACTAAAGTGCACGGTCACAATAGCGCCACGCTACTGGTTTATAAAGGTTCATTATTGGTAAACGGAATAAGCGGAAATCCAGTTGAGTTTTTGCAAGACAGAACAGCTGATTATTTACTTTATCCAGCCGATAGTGTTGCTGGTCAATGGAGAGGAATTTACTTCATCGAACCACTGGAAAGCAGTATTGATTTCGCCGAAATAAAGAATGCCGTTATAGGAGTTCAAATTGATACAGCCGGAGATGGGGCCACGGTTAATTTAAATTCAGTAAAAATAGATAATAGCCTATTTGCCGGAATATTGACGCAAGGAGCAAATGTTTCGGCTGTAAATTGTTTGTTTGGTAATTCTGCTCAATATTCTGCTGTTATTTCCATTGGAGGATCGGTTAATTTCGATCATTGCACATTTGGAAATTACTGGAGTAGCACAAGAAACTCAGGCTTATTTGCTTTCTCAGATTACTATGAGTCCGGAAGCACAATTCAACATAGACCTTTTACTACTGCTAATTTTACCAACAGTATTATTTATGGCAATAACGACAATGAATTTGTACTGGATACCTTACCAAGAAATTCAGCTTGGAGTATTACTGGTTCAGCCTCCGTATTTAATTTCGCCAATTGCTTGATAAAAACCGACACGACAATTGCGGACGCCAATTTCTTTTCAAATTGCATAACCAATAGCGATCCTTTATTTGTTAATCCTTCTGGTTGGGATTATCACGTTCCAAGCAACTCTCCTGCCGTAGGACAGGCTTTTGGATCTACTTCTGGAAATGATTTAGATGGTAATGGTCGTTTCGGAAATACCATTGGCTGCTACGAGTACCAATAATACAAGATTAAATAAAGGTATAAACTGACTTTTGACTATCTTAGTCGGAATAATTAATTCCATTGAATGTTAAAAACAATTGTCTTTATATTTTCGATTTGCTCGATACTTAGCGCTAAAGGAGGGGGTGAACCTCATACTAGTAATAGGAAATATGCTTCTAGCTGGGGATTTTATGCGCATAAACGGATTAATAGAATGGCAGTATTTACTTTGCCTCCAGAGCTATTTACCTTTTACAAAAAACACATTGAATTTTTAACCGAGCATGCAGTAGACCCAGACAAACGAAGGTATGCTGCTAAAGGGGAAGCTGAAAAGCACTACATCGATATAGATCATTATGTCCACAACGAAGAAGACCCATTTGAAGTTGTTCCAAAAAGATGGAAGGATGCGGTTGATAAATTATCAGAAGACACCTTAAAAGCCTACGGGATTGCCCCATGGCATCTTGAACTAATGGTAAAAAGATTGACCAGAGCTTTTAAGGAGAAAAACTTGGATAAAATATTGCAATACTCAGCGGATTTAGGTCACTACGTTGGAGATTCTCACGTTCCCTTGCATACCACCGAAAATTACAATGGACAAATGACTAATCAAAAGGGAATACATGGGTTTTGGGAGTCTAGAGTTCCTGAATTATCTGCTGAAAATTACGATTATTTGGTAGGAAGAGCTTCTTATATCTCTGACCCACTGGATAAAGCTTGGAGCATTATTAAACAGAGTCATAACGCTTTGGATTCTGTTTTCCGCATAGAAAGAGAACTAACTGAACTTTTTGATGACGATAAAAAATATTCTTTTGAGCACAGAGGACGAGTTGTTATGAAGGTTTATAGTCAAGAATTCTCTTTGGAATACGAAAGAAGATTGAATGGAATGCAAGAAAGAAGAATGAGAGAATCCATTTTAACTGCTGGTAGTTTTTGGTATACAGCATGGGTAAATGCGGGACAACCGGACTTGACCGACCTAAAAGAGGATATCTCTGAAGAAATGAAAGAGGAAATGAAGAAGAACGACGAATATTTTAACAAAGGTAAAATAAACGGAAGAAAGCATGGTAATTAGTCTATCTAGCGGCTACATCGCTTCGTTTTCTTTTATTTTTTCTACGGTTTTTCTTTGTATTATTTTTTTGAACATGCTTTCCTTTTTGCGTCACTGCTTTCCGCGGCAACGTCTTGATCTTACCTGCTTCAATCTCTTTAATTACTCTCTCCATTACAAAATCCTCTCCCTCAGGAGAATACGTTACTCTGAGGTTTTGACCGTTTAACCGACACAATGATTGGAGAAAAAAAGCTTTACTACCACCTCTGTAATCTTTAATAATATCATACGTAGTTAGGCCGGTTTCTCTAAAAATTAGTTTATTTAAATAAACTCCACGGGTAATGGACATATTTTTTATTTCTTCACCAAACTCCTCTTTTAATTCTTTATTTGCTTGATTCAAATATTTCCTTTTAGCTCGTTTAGAAGACATATGTGCCAGAGAATCTTGGTATTCATTTAGCATTGCTGAAGCCAATTGAGAATAGGCATAAACCCTTCTTAAAAAATATCTTGTAGTTCTATAATTTTTTAAATACTCAGAATTATCACCTCGAATGAGAACGTCGTTTAATACATATCCAGGTGTGCTAATATCCTCACCAACGACATGCACTGCAGGTTCTTTGTTTGTATCTTGTGCAGAACCCGCAATTGAAATAAAAATTGCTAGTGTATAGAATATAGTTTTCATCATTCTACCTTTACAACGAAAATAATGACAATAAGTTATCAATTCCATTCCGATTAGTAACTTTTTTAGCACAATATGACACTTCAACAAATAAGTATTCTTCTATTTTGGCTTTATTAATGTACATTTGTTGCTATTCAAATTTGCATAAAATGAAAATTCGATCATTCCTCTTACTAATGGCAATCTGTACACTTGGATATGCCCAGACGGAAGCCACTATTGGTCTTAAAAAATTCGATTCTCATAGTTCTCCATTTATTGAGACGTACATAAGCATATTTTCAGGTTCTGTTAAATATGTTCCAAATGATTTAGGAGTTGACAGATGTAAAATAGAGATTTTGCAAATGTTAAAGAAAGATGATAAGATTATAGATTTCCAAAAAGTAGTCCTAGAAAACAAGGGAGTAACATCCAAAGACCTATACAACGACCCTTTGCACGTGCATCGTTTTTTTGTTGAAAATGGAAATTATGAATATGAAGTAGAGATTTTAGACTTATTGAGCGACTCTGCTGAAAAAACCACCTATCACGAAGAAATTACAGTAGATTTCAATGATCTGATTACCATATCTGATATTGAATTAATTGATTCGTTTTGGAAATCTGACAAAGCTTCTAAAACTTCAAAGTCTGGCTTTGAAATGATTCCATTGGTTTCTGATTATTTTTCACCTGAATTTGATAAAATTGCTTACTATTTTGAAGTATATAATACGGACAAAGAATTAGGAGAAAACGGGAAATATGTATTACAGCACTTTATTGAATCCTACGAGCGCGGGGTAATTGCAGGAAGCTTTAATAAAATAAGCAAAGAAAATTCTAATCCGGTCAACGCTACTTTAAATATATTTGAAATTGGGACTCTTCCGACTGGGAACTATAACCTTGTCGTACAAATAAAAAACAAGGACAATCAAGTTATTGCGGAAAAGAAATTGCGCTTCCAACGGTTAAACTTATTAAATGATCTCAATACTGAAAACTTAAAAGATGTAAATCTTGCAGGACAATTCACCGATAGACTTTCATTGGATTCGTTGGATGAATTTATTTATTGTCTGCGTCCTATTTCAACCTCGATTGAAAAAAAGATTGTTGATGATCAATTAGTGGATATGACCGATACATTAAAACTCCAATATATATACAGTTTTTGGTACAACAGAAACACGGTTGCTCCAGAAAAAGATTGGAATGCATACAAGTTTCAGGTTCAACAAGTACAACTCAAGTTCGGTACGCGTATTAAACAAGGGTATGAAACTGACCGCGGTCGAATTTTTCTAAAATATGGAGCTCCAAATACTGTGCATGACCAACGAAGTGAAGCGAATTCTTATCCTTATCAAATTTGGCATTATTATAAAATTGGTAAATTCAACGATAAACGTTTTGTGTTTTATGATCGCGACCTAGTCACAAATGATTATCAATTATTACATTCTGATTTGATTGGAGAAATCCAAAACTATCATTGGAAAATTGATTTAAAAAGAAGAAGTACCAAGGGCGGTAATGTAGATGATGTAAATCCTGATCCTGAATTCGGAGATCGTACAGATGATTTATTTTATAATCCACGTTAATACATTTAAATTAATTAATTGTTTTTAATCTCCAGAAGACGCATCGTAATTACTTGAAGACTGCAGTTGTCATATTAAATTTTAACGGGAAGAACTGGCTCGAAGAATTCTTACCAAGTGTTACTGCAAACAGTGATGAAGCTGACATTTACGTTATAGACAATGCGTCTAGTGACGACTCAGTTCCTTTTTTAAAAGATAAGTTCCCACAAATCAACATTATCGAAAATGAATTAAATTACTGGTTTGCTGGAGGTTACAATGAAGGCCTCAAAAAAATTACTGCAGATTATTATATTCTATTAAATTCGGATGTAGAAGTTACCGAAAATTGGATTACCCCTGTTATTCAATTATTAGAAAGCGATGAAAACATTGTTGCAGCCCAACCAAAAATATTAGCATATCACAATAGGCAATATTTTGAGCATGCGGGAGCTGGAGGTGGAATGATTGATAAAAACGGCTATCCATTTTGTCGAGGTCGAATTTTTGACCGTGTAGAAAAGGATGAAGGACAATACGATGATACAACTGAAATATTTTGGGCCAGTGGAGCATGTTTGTTTATTAAGGCTAAATCATTTCATGAATTTGGGGGGTTTGACGCTAGTTATTTAGCACACATGGAAGAAATTGACCTTTGCTGGAGGATGAAAAACAGTGGGAAAAAAATAATGTATTGTGGGTCTAGTTCTGTTTATCATGTTGGCGGAGGAACATTAAACTATGTCAATCCGCAAAAAACGTTTTTAAACTTTAGAAACAGTTTATTTACGCTATACAAGAACCTTGACAAAGGTCTTTTCATTAAAATACTTACACGATTATTCCTAGATGGAATAGCTGGAACAAAGTTTCTTTTTTCTGGTAAAATACGGCACATTGGAAGTATCTTAAAAGCACATTTTGATTTTTACAAAAAAATCTCTCATTTGAAAACAGAGCGGAAAAAAATGACATTTAAGAGTTTTACAGGAATGACTGGAATGTATACTAAGAATATCGTTTGGCAGCATTTTGGTCGCAAAAAAAAGACATTCAGGGATTTATAAATTACAAGTCTTTCTCAGTCTCTTGGAAAAAGGTATTTTTACAGCGATTAATTAATAAGTCAACATGGAATCTACATTCAAAAAACCTTCTTTAATTCAAGCATTAACGCCAATAATTGCTTTGGTTATTCTTTTAATGATATCTGTTATTTCCATTTGGGAAGATGATTCTTTAGGCGGAGCCAATCAAATGGCGCTATTGTTTGGAACAGCAATAGCAGCGTTAATTGGCTGGCGACTTAAATACAAATGGAAAGATATGCTAAGTGGTATTAGTGATTCCATTTTATCCGCCCTTCCTGCATTATTGATTCTTTTATTAATCGGTGCTTTAGCCGGAACCTGGTTAATCAGTGGGATTGTACCAAGTATGATCTATTATGGGCTGAAAATTTTAAACCCTACTATATTTCTTGTTGCTGCTTGCATAGTTAGTGCAATTATTTCGTTGGCAACTGGAAGCTCATGGACCACTATAGCTACAATAGGAGTTGCTTTACTTGGCATTGGTCAAGCAATGGATATAAACACTGGTTTAATTGCTGGAGCAATAATTTCTGGCGCATATTTTGGGGATAAAATGTCGCCCATGAGCGACACTACAAACCTAGCTCCTGCGGTTGCTGGAACGGACTTATTTACACACATTCGCTACATGATGTGGACTACAATTCCTTCTATTGTAATTACGTTATTTATTTTCTTGGTGTTAGGATTCTTTGTTGGCGAAGGCGGTTCAACAGAAGAAATAAACGGTATACTTTCCGCTATTGAAGGTTCTTTTTATATAACTCCATGGTTATTTTTAGTTCCTGTAGTTGTTGTTTTTATGATAATTAAAAAAGTACCTGCAATTCCAGCTCTTTTTGCAGGAGCGCTGCTAGGTGGAGTTGCGGCACTCGTTTTTCAGCCAGATATTATAAACCAAAATGGAATAAAAAATACAGTTATAATCCAGGGTGAGAATGCTTCAGAATATTCTTTTGAATGGTATCTAGAAGGTGAAAAAATAAAAGGTGATTCCAAATTAAATAATGCAGATGGTGGCATCTACGAACTGATAATAAGCAAAGGAGGAGAAGTTGCATCGACAGGAACCTTTATACTCCCGGGAGCCCTGGATACGGCCGCAATGGATAATTTCCAGTTTTCTTTAGATGATGAAAATATTAATAAGTTAGGTTTAACCGCCAATTTATCAAGAAGTAATTATTTTGAAGCTTCGTACCGTAGTGTAATAAATGCCATGACTGTGGACACATCGGTTAACACCTCTAGCGATCAAGTCAATGAATTACTGGGAACCAGTGGAATGTCAGGAATGATGGGAACCATATGGTTAATTATCTGTGCCATGAGTTTTGGAGGAATTCTAGACAAGCTAGGTATGTTGAGCAAGATAACTGAGATCATTGTATCAAAGGCTAAGTCCAGAGGCTCTTTAATTGCAACTACAACTTTAACTTGTATTGGTTTTAATGTGACTGCATCCGACCAATATTTAGCAATTGTAGTTCCTGGTAAAATGTTTTCAAAAACGTATAGAGATAGGGGTCTTGCCCCGCAAAATTTGAGTAGAACTCTAGAAGATAGCGGAACAGTTACATCTGTGCTCGTTCCATGGAACACTTGCGGTGCAGCTCAGTCTCATGTGCTAGGAGTTGCTACTGGGGAATACTTTTTATTCTGTTTCTTCAATATAATTAGCCCTATTATGACAATTATATACGGTTACTTTGGTTTCAAAATAGCTAAGCTTAATGAAAAAAAGGACGTCTAAATATTTTAACATTTATACATAATTTTGTACATTTACTGCAAAGGACCTAAACAAACCCATTTAAACCCACTTCGTATGAAAAGTATTGTACTTTTAAGTGTCTTTATAATTTCTGCTGCATCGTATGCTCAGATGGACCTTGAGAGCCAGATTCCAAAGGAAAAGACATACGATAAATCTATAATTGATGAGATTTATGGGATTCAACTTTATGAACCTTTAAACATGGCTTTGGAAGGAGATTCAGTAAGAATGGAAAATGGATATGCTGTAAACAATTGGAAAGAAGATTTTTACGACGATGGCATGCTTATGCATCGTGGGTATTACATTGACGGACAACTTAAGGTATACAAAAACTATTACCCAAACGGTCAAATAGAAAGAGAATTTAAAAATATTGACGGTTTTAGATCGCTTCAAAAGAAGTTTTATTCTGACGGAAAATTGAAGTCCGAAGTGAAATATATGGGTGGTTCTGCGCTTTTATGGGTTGATTATTATGCAAATGGAAACGTGGAGTTTTATGAAGAATTTCACAAGAGTTTCTTATATCATATTTCGAAGAAATCCTACTATGAAACCGGACAAGAGGAAACCGTGTTAAAGAGAGTTAAGAAGCTGAGCTTCATACAAAATGACTTTTATGACAATGGTATTACCAAACAAAAAGGTACTTTGAGCTATGACCTAAATGCTTATGATTATTATAAAACAGGAAAATGGACTTATTATAATCAACAAGGAAAACCCACAAAGGAAGAAACGTATAGCAACGGAAAAGTGGCTAAAACAAAGGACTTATAAAACACTTATTACAAATCATAATAAAATAGCGAGATTTAGTCTCGCTATTTTTTTTGATTACATTAGGTCTGACATCTATGGAAAACAATATCGTTGACTGGCAAAGTGAATTAAACGCACTTTCTGTAAAATATTTCAAAATTGCTAGCTGGGTAGCTTTAATTCTAAACCCCTTATGGACGCTAAGTGATTACTTTGTTGCTCCAGAACATTGGTTTTCATTTTGTATAATTCGATGCGGTATCTCAATATTTGTGCTTGCTTTGCTGCTTATTCATAATAAAAAGCAATCTGAGATAGAACTATTCATGTTCCTGTCTTATACAGCTCTTGTTGTCCAAAATGGATACTTCTACAGCTTTATGGAATTGGAAATGTTTCAGCAACAAACTTTTGCAATGTTGGCGATTCTTATTGGAGGAGGCATGTTAATGCTCTGGAGAATTCAATACAGTATAGCATTAGTTGCATTATGCTTATTTTCTATCGGCGGGATGTTCTATGTTAATAGCCCACTATCTTTCGATGAAATTGTTATCAACGGAGGTCTTCTGAACTTAACAGTTGCTTTATTCTTAATATTCCTTATTCAAACTCGTTATCGACTTCATAAGAAAGAAATAATTTCGCGTTTATCATTAAAAACTTCAAATGATCAATTAATGCGTCAAAAAAACATAATTGAAATTAAAAACGAAGAGATTACAGATAGTATTACATATGCTCGAAGAATACAAGAAGCAATTCTACCATCTCAGGAGTCCATTAATGCATATATCAATGACTGCTTTGTTTATTACCAACCTAAAGACATTGTTGCCGGTGATTTCTATTGGATAGAGGAAACACCTAAAGGCTTGTTGATTGGGGTAGCAGATTGCACAGGTCACGGTGTACCTGGAGCTATGGTAAGTGTAGTTTGCAACAATGCTTTAAACAGAGCAGTAAGAGAATATAACTTGTATGAACCAGCTGCAATTTTGGACAAGGTAACTGAATTGGTAATCAACACATTTGAGCAAAGTGCTACAGAAATTATGGATGGAATGGACATAGCATTGTGCCGAATAAACCAAGATGGAAAAAGTATCGAATTCGCAGGAGCCAACAATCCTATTTGGATTTTTGATAAAGATCAGATTGAATCGCATAAAATTAAAGGATGCAAACAACCAATTGGCAGGTATCTCAATCAAAAACCATTTAAAGGGAAGACTATACCCGTGAAGCCAGGAAATATTTTATACCTCTTTACCGATGGGTTTGCTGATCAATTTGGAGGGAAACGAGGAAAAAAATATAAATACAAGCCTTTTAATAATTTACTCAGTAAAATCAAAGCGCAAAAAATGTCAGATCAACTAAATTCTATACAATCCGAATTTGAAACTTGGAAAGATGACTTTGATCAAATCGATGATGTTTGTGTAGTTGGAATAAGGTTATAAATGCTTATTTATAATTTCGCTCACTTCATTAGCCATATTATAAACCATAAAGTGACCTCCACCCTCTATCGTAGTGGGTCTCATTATTTTTTTTATTGGAATTACTTTATCGTGTGAACCATGAATATGGATTACTTCGGAAGGGATAACCATATTTTCCCAACATAATATGGAACGAATTGTTTTTTTCAAATGCTCTTTAGGAGTCGCATCTATCATCTTATCAAAAAAACGCTTATCCTTTTTAGAAACGCTAAATATTTTTCCAGCAAATGGCATTATTTTAATAAGCCATGGGGAAATAAGATAACGTGCTCCTACTCTTCTAGCAAGACTAACCATGAAAGGAAGCTCCTTATATGACTTTGCACTAGATACAAGAATTAGCTTCTCTGGGTTAAGAAGCTTTGACATTTCAACGGCTAGCATACCCCCAAATGAAACACCTAAAATTCCGAAAGGTTCTTTTGTATTAATTTGCAAACTTAATACTTCAGCGTATTCATGAATTGTTTGGGCATTCCCCCATTCAGTCCATTCAATTACTTGTGTATTAACATTAAGTTTCAATCTAGAAAAAAAACGATGATCTGCTCCGGTTCCTGGTATCAGATATAGAGTCTTCACATGTTAAAATTGAAATTCTTGGACAAATACCCTTGATTTTTCCATTTCATCCTGCATGATTTTATCATCACCAACAAACGGAACAAATTTTCTAAACTCAATAATTAAGTTTTCTATGTATTCAGAAGACTTCAATGGTTTTCGAAATTGAAGTGCTTGCGTTGCTGTAAATAATTCTACTCCAATAATTTTTTCAACGTTCTTGATTACTTCTAGTGCTTTAGTAGCTGCATTTGCCCCCATACTAACGTGGTCTTCTTGCCCGTTACTCGAATCAATTGTATCTACAGAGCTAGGTGTACATAATTGTTTATTTCTACTTACAACTGAGGCTGCCGAATATTGCGGTATCATAAAACCTGAATTTAAACCCGGGTTAGCCACTAGAAAAGGAGGAAGGCCTCTTGTTCCTGAAATCAATTTATAAATTCTGCGTTCAGAAATACTACCTAATTCTGCTATTGCAATCGCCAAGTTATCTAAACTCAATGCCAAAGGTTGCCCATGGAAATTTCCGGCAGATATTATCATGTCTTCATCTGGGAAAATTGTTGGATTATCTGTAACAGAATTTATTTCAATTTCAACTACTCCCGTTACATATTCTATAACATCTTTAGATGCTCCGTGCACTTGAGGCATACAGCGAAACGAATAGGGGTCTTGCACATTAACCTTATCCTGCTTAATTAACTCACTTCCTTCTAGGTATTTTCTGATATTTCTAGCCGTTTCCAGCTGACCTTTGTGTGGTCGTACCAAATGCACAGCTTCAGCAAAAGAAGATGACCTACCATCAAAACCTTCTAATGACATGGTCCCTACTAAATCAGCAAACTCAGATAAATGATTTGCTTTTATTAATGACCAAACTGCATGCGCACTCATAAATTGAGTACCGTTCAATAATGCCAATCCTTCCTTAGAGTTTAAGACAATTGGCTCCCAATTCAATTCTTCAAGAACATCTTTAGCTTTGCGTCGTTTTCCATCAAAATCAACGTATCCTTTTCCCAATAAAGGAAGTGAAATATGTGCAAGAGGAGCTAAATCACCCGATGCTCCCAATGAACCTTGCTGATAAACAACAGGTATTATGTCATTGTTATAAAAATCGATCAGTCTTTGAATCGTTTCCAAAGCTATACCAGAATACCCTAAAGAGAGTCCTTGAATTTTCAACAAAAGCATCAATTTAACGATATCGTGCCCAACTTCATCCCCTAATCCACAAGCATGAGACATAACAAGATTTTCCTGCAATTGACTTAAGTCTTTTTTGGAAATAACAGTATTACACAACGACCCAAATCCAGTATTTATGCCATAAAACACTTCATCTCCTCTCTTTAGCTTCAAGTCTAAATACTTTCGACATTTTTTTATCTTTTTAATAGAATCGTCTGAAAGCTTTAAGCGAACATTTGTTTTTAGTATTTCATCAATTTTTTCAATTGATAAATGTGCTGATGATATTACATGCTGTGCTTCACTCATATTTTAATCCATTAAAGTAGTAATAACATCCTTTATCGTTAACTTTTGCTGATCTCCTGTCAGCATGTTTTTAAGTTCTAGTATATTACTGGTAACCTCTTCTTCGTTTATAAAAATTACAAATGGAATATTTTTATCATTCGCATATTTCATTTGTTTTTTCAATTTTACTGAAGATGGATAAAACTCAGCATTGATACCGTTTTCTCTCAGTTCTTTTAATATCTGTAAACAAAATAGATCATCTATCCCAAAATTAACAAGCATTACCTGAGTGGATTCTGCAGAAAATTCCGGAAATAATTCTAATTCATCTAAAACATCATAAATCCGATCCGCTCCAAAAGATATTCCAACTCCAGAAACATCTTTTAAACCGAAAATACCTGTTAAATCATCATATCGACCTCCGCCTGATATGCTCCCCATTTTAACATTGTTGGCAGATACCTCAAAAATAGCTCCTGTATAATAGTTTAGTCCTCTAGCAAGCGTTACATCGAATTCAAAGGTTGCTTTCTTCAATCCCAACGCATTGATTGTTTCAAATATAAACGCTAATTCTTCTATTCCTCTCAATCCAATTTCTGAATCTTGAAGCATTTTTTTCATTTCTAAAATAACTTTTTTGTAATCACCTTTCAATAAAAACAAGGGTTTTATTTTTTCAATTGCTGAAGCTGAAACCTCTTTACTTTCTAATTCTTTAATAACTCCTTCCTCTCCAATTTTATCTAATTTATCAATGGCGACAGTGATGTCAATAATTTTATCGGACTCCCCTGTTATTTCGGCAATCCCACTTAACACCTTTCGGTTATTAATTTTGATGGTAAAGCCTGGAATACCCAAATTATAAAGAACTTCATCTAACAATTGAACAATTTCAACTTCGTACAACAAGGAGTTACTTCCAACTACATCAGCATCACATTGATAAAACTCTCTGTACCTTCCTCTTTGCGGCCTATCAGCTCTCCAAACAGGTTGAATTTGGTAGCGTTTAAAAGGAAATGCTATATCATTTTGATGTTGTACTACATATCTTGCAAAAGGCACCGTTAGGTCATAACGCAATGCTTTTTCAGAAATAGAGCTAATCAACTTCGAAGAATTCTCTTCTTCGATTGCTCCCTTATCAGCTTTTTTTAAATAATCCCCGCTGTTCAATACTTTAAAAATCAACTTATCCCCTTCATCACCATACTTTCCAGTAAGCGTTTTCAAGTTCTCCATGGAAGGTGTTTCGATAGGAAGGAAGCCATATTTAATAAATGATTTCTTAATCGTATCAAAAATATAGTTCCTTCTCACCATTTCAGTTGGTGAAAAATCTCTTGTACCTTTTGGAATAGACGGTTTACTCATTTAAATAAAATTGAAAGACAAATGTAAACTTTGATCGCTATTTTATCAGCAGAAATTAAATTAATTTATAGAATTTAAAATATGATTAGACAAGTAGATGACTAAAGTCATTGTAAAAAGTCGAGCAGTAACAAATACTCGAGTCATATTAATTTGTTAGAACCGCTGCTATTACAATTCTAATTAGCGATAATTTTAAATTCTGTACGTCTATTTTCCTGACGACCTTCAGATGAAGCATTGTTTGCTATTGGTTGAGAAGAACCATACCCCTTTGCAGATAATCTTTCTGAAACAATTCCTTTCATTTTTAAATAATTAACCACCGCCGCAGCTCTATCCTGAGATAACTTCTTATTCAAACTTTCACTTCCTGTATTATCTGTATGTCCGGATAATTCAATTTTAAGTCCTGGCACATCTTTTAAAAGCTTTACTAAGCGATCTAACTCTGTATTGGAGGCATCTTTAACCGTGGATTTACCTACATCAAAAAACACATTTCGAAGCGCAATTTTACTTCCAATTTTGATGTTCTTTAATTTAATTTCCTTACTAACCATACTAAATGAACTCTGCTTAGGAATATCGAAATTTTCTGAGTGGAATAAATACCCATCAGCTTGAACAGAAATTCCATAATTTCGACCAGCATTTAATGATAATAGGAATTTACCCGTAGCACTGTTGGTGACAAATGTCTCCATTTTTTTTCCAGTACTATTGTCTATAATTTCCATCTTAGCTTCAACCGGTTTATTTTCAATCGCATCAATAGTAGCTCCTTTAAAGACAGTAAGCGATTTCTTATTTACCTTTACCTTGCTCTCTATTTTAACATCTTGAATCGGATTAGCAACACTTGCCAACAAGTAATCTTCTGTATCCACTATTAACTCTTTTGGTTTTCCCCAAAAAGTTACTTTGTAAATGTCCAAACCACCTTTTCCTCCTTCTCTATTTGAGGATATGTAAGCATACTTGCCGCTTGCAGTAGCTGCAAAGAAATGATCATCATAAGGAGTGTTAATGGGATACCCCATATTTACTGGAACCTGCCAAACCCCTTGTTTTTTCTCGGACATAAAAATATCATATCCTCCCATTGAATTATGTCCTTCACTACTGAAATACATGGTTTCGCCATCAGGATGCATATACACAGACCCTTCGTTAAACTTCGTATTTACTTCTTTACCTATTGATTGTGCAGCTCCAAATTCCTGTTTTGAACCATTTTTACGACCACAGAAATATATGTCGGTTCCTTTACTACTCGATCCTACTTGTTTGTCCGAAATAAAATAAACTTTTCTATCATTAAAATTATAAGTAGCATGCGTTTGGTTAACAATCGTATTTAAACTTCTGTGTAACTTTCCAGGAGCACTCCAGGAAGCTCCTTTTAGATTGCTTTCATAAACGTTATAATCCTCTCCTTCCGTTTTAAAAACTAATAATTTAGTACCATTATAAGAAAGCATTGTAGAGGTTTCATCATTTTCTGTGCTTAACGGTTTCCCCACATTTTTGGGTTTTGACCATTTCCCTTTATTACTAATTTCAGTAATGTATATATCTCCGTCATAAACTCCAACCTCATCTGCTTTATGACCATTTTCTCTTCTAGAGGTAAACATAATCGTTCCCCCATCAGTTGAAATACATGGACTATAATCATCTTCTGAAGAATTAATATTCCCAACGTTATCAATCCAAGCGCGTATTGGAGCTGCAGTTATACTCTTTCCATGCTTGCATTCAGACTTACGTTTTTTTAGCATTCTTCCCAAAGTTTCAACATGCTTTGACTTCGTAGCACCCTCAAATTTTTCGTAATGTTTTAAAGCGCCTGCAAAATCCATATCTAATTGTTGAGCCATTCCTAAATAAAAATCCAAAAATGTATCTACTTCGGGATTTAACTTCTCAGCTGCTTTAAGGTATTTTAGTGCTTTATATTTTTCATTTGTATACAAATAAGCATTACCCATTTTAAAATTCAACTCAGCACTATTCGGATTAAATTTAAAAGCATACTCATATTCCTGAATAGCTGCCAAAAAATTATTTCCTGGAGATTTAACGGCATAAATAGATTCATTTCCTGATTCTAAAAACTCATCTCCTTTCTCCAAATGAGCTACTGCAACTTTAAAAGCGTCCTTCTTATCTTTAAAATTACCTGCTTTAAACTCTATACTCTGAGAATAAACATTCGAAATAAATAAAGAACCTATTATGATACATATATTTTTCATCTTGACTTTCTTAATTTGTTTATGGTTGGTTAAAATTCACAATTTTCTGATTGGTATGCTTTTCCCACATCAGAACCCAGCTCCCGAGCTTTCGCCCAATCCATACAGGCGCCTTCCATGTCACGGTTCATTTCTTTTGCTGTACCTCTATTTGCATAAGCATTTGCATAATTTTTATTCAAAGAGATAGCTAAATCAAAATCTTTAATTGCTTCTTTATATTTTTTCTTTTTGTCCATTACGGTACCTCTATTGTTATATGCAGGTGCATATTTTGGATTGATTTCAATCGCTTTGTCAAAGTCGCGTAAAGCTTCGTCGTATTTTCCTTGCTCAAAACTCATAGCACCTCTATTATTATAGGCTAGATAAAATTCAGAGTCCAACGCCAATGCTTTACCATATGCAGCTTTAGCTCCTTCAAAATCTTTTAACATTTTCTTAACTGCCCCTAGATTATTGAAAACAAATGCATGTTTTGGCATATATTTTCCTGCTTTTTTATAATCTGCTAATGCCAAATCAAATTTTCTTAACATTCTATAACTGCTTCCTCTATCATTGTATGCATCGCCAAAATCAGGCTTAATAGAAATGGCTTTGGTAAATAATTTTATTGCTTTTTCATAATCCTTTTTCAAGAAATTAACTCCCCCTGCATTATAATATGCATTGTAATTTTTAGCATCTATCAAAATGGAATAATCATAATCATTAATCGCATCATCTAAATTATTCAATTTTTGATGTGCCTGTGCTCGCTGGAAATAAGCTTTTCCATGCTCCTTGTTTATGCCTAATAACTTCGTAAATGTAACTACACTGGCTTTGTAAGCTTTCATTTGGTATTGCGCCACCCCTTTATTATAGTATGCAGCTTCAAATTTTGAATCACCTGAAATTGATTTATCAAAAGCTGCTACAGCTTCTTTGTATTTTCCATTACCAAACAATGCGATTCCATTGTTGTATGCTTCTTGTGATTCCGCTGTTGAAGCGCTAGCTGTATTTAATGCATTGATTGAATCCTGAAAGGCTTGTTCCTCAAGTGATAATTCTTGGGCTGAAAAGCCAAGTGCAATTAATGTTGTAACAAATACTGCTAGTACGTTTTTCATAAACCAGTTTTAGAGTTGTTTTTTTTTAAGAAGTCCGAATATATATAAATCCATGCCAAATGTGAAAGCAACTTATCAACATAGTGTGGAAAACGATAAAACCTTTGCAGAATTCGTTATTATCTATATTTATTAAAGATATAATAACAGTAATTAACTTTTTTTCATAGGTTACCGCTATATTTGTTTGTATATCATTGAATATGAAAAGATTCTTATTAGTATTTTTCTTGGGGTTTCAATTTCTTCATTCGATAAAATTGATTGGTCAAACTGCAATAGATTTATCTGCCACAGAGAAAGAATGGATTGAAAACAACGACACCGTATATTTTGGATACGATCCGGATTGGAAACCCTACGAATTTATTAATGAAAATGGCAATCATGATGGTATTGTTGAACCAATTATAGATATTATTCGTAGCCGTTCAGGTATAAATTTACAGCCACTTCCAAACCAAGGTTGGTTGTCTTCTGTAGAGTCTTTAAAATCCAAACAACTGGAAGTACTGCCAATTATAGCCGTGACGGAAGATAGGCTAAAATTCATGGATTTCACATCGTCCTATGTTTCTTTTTCTTTTGTTATTATAAATTCCGAAGAAGGTAAATTTATTGGTGATATCAATGACTTAAACAATTTAAAAATTGCTTTACCTCGCGGTTATGTGATTACAGAGTTAATTGAACGTGATTATCCAAATTTCACGATTATTTATACCGATAATTTGGAAGAAGCCTTGTTTAAAATACTGAGCAAAGAGGCGGATGCAACGATAGCTGGACTGCCAATAGCAAGTTATTATATGAACTACAGTGGATTTGATCATTTGCAGATTGCTGCTGAGGTAAAAGAATATGATTATGATTTACATATGTCTGTTTTAAAAGGAA
>JAQWQH010000008.1 GCA_029244805.1 Flavobacteriales bacterium | reverse complement strand
GGATTAGTGGCCATAGCCTTTCGTAATCCTTCTCTTGTTTCATTATTTCTTCGATCCCAAGGGTGTACATCTCCAAACATATTGTACTTAATATCTGTATTAAAATTTAATTCAGATTTAATATAATGATTGATGGCCGGTGTAAAAGAATGCAACCAAGAGGTTAATTCGGGACTATAATCTGGGCTCGTACCAGCATTTTTTCTGTCAATTCCTAAATATCTAGAATCTAATCTCCCTATGGTATAGCCTGTTTTATCTCGCATTAACTCTTTCCAAAAAAAACTAGTGGGCACTTCTAAATTATGATTGAGAATTGATTTTTTACTCAAACCAGAATAAAAAGACATTTTTTCAGCCACCCTATTTCTTTCTTCGTCTGTTATGTTACTACCTTTAGCAAGAGCCGGCATCAAAGTATTAATAGCATAATTTTCAGATTCAGGAAGGATATCCAATAAATCTTTATTCTGTAAATCTGGTGGTAACACTTTATGGTACCAAGCCGCAGCAGTAAAATAAGGCAAGTTAATTGCAGAGTATATAGGTTGATTGGTACTATATAACTTATAGTCAGCCGGAGAAACAAGGATAACACCGTTTAAATACATCCATTGAGAGCTCTGTAATTCGTTGGATAATCCCATAACACGAGTACCTCCATAACTTTCACCAATAATATATTTTGGGGACTCCCAGCGATTGTGTCTTGATACAAATGTATTTACCCACTCAGCAAGGTACTTAATGTCAGCATTAATACCGAAAAACAACTTTTTATCAGGCATTTTTCCCTCGCTATCAGGAATCATTCTAGAATACCCGGTATTTACGGGGTTAACGAAAACAATATCTGCTACATCAATAATAGAATTTGGATTTGCTTTAAATCCATATGGTTGTATAGGATTTCCTTCTTCGTCAATATTAAGTATTCTAGGGCCAGTATAAGCAATATGCATCCAAACAGAAGCAGAACCCGGCCCTCCATTGAATGATATAATTAAAGGTCTTTTTTCTCTATTTTTTATGTTATCTCTAGTATAATAGGTATAAAATAGGGATGCCATAGGATCACCATTTTTATTCCAAACAGGTTGCATTCCTGTTTCAGCCGTATAAGAAAAATTTTGCCCTTTGACTGTGGTGTTGTGTGAAGTTTTAACCAAGGTATCTACCGGAATAATTCTATTTTGTGCAAACGAAAAAGTAAATCCAATTAAAAGTACGAACGTAATTATATTTTTTTTCATCTAAATATTATTTCTGATTTTGAAGCTAAATATAAACAATGAGTACAATTAACTATGTTAAAATTAAATTTTAAAAACAAAAAAAAGAAGAAACCATTTTAAAATTCAATCAAAATTGTATTTTAGTGAAAATTTAGAAAATGAAAAATTCTTTACTAATAAATTTTATTATTGCGATATTTTTTTTGGTGTCGTGTGGTAGCGATGATGATGAAATGTCAAACATTGACAATCAAAATCCAACAGCTCCTCAAGAGCTCATCGCATCAAATATTACAGAAAATTCTTTCGATCTAAATTGGAGTGCAGCAACCGATAATGTAGGAGTTGCAAATTACAAACTATACATTGATGGAACCAATGTCCAAACCATCAATAACGAGACTACAGCTATTGTGTTAGGATTAACACCTGGAACCTCGTATGACATTAATGTCACTGCTTTGGATGCAGAAGGAAATGAATCTAATCAGAGTAATAGTTTAATAGTTGAAACTTTAGTTGCGCCATTAATTTTTAAAAACTACTTGTCAGAAATGGGTGTTTTTAGTGGTGATTTAAAAAGCTTAACTCCTGCAGAAAATGTACATCTTTATGATTTAAATAGTCGGTTGTTTACAGATTACGCTCACAAGCAACGTTTGATAAGAATGCCTGAGGGAGAAGCTATGCAGTATAACAACAATAGTTTACTGCCTATCTTTCCTGATAATACGTTGATTTCTAAAACCTTTTATTATTACGAAGATGAAAGTAACACCAATTCTAATAAAATTATTATTGAAACAAGAGTCTTAATAAAGACCCAAGGAACTTGGAAAGTAGGGGAATATCTTTGGAATAATGAAATGAATGAAGCTGTTTATACAGAGCAAGGAAGTACGACCGCTATCACTTATCTTAATACAGAAGGAGTTACTCAAGAAGTTCAATACCAAATACCATCAAAAGACGACTGCATCACTTGTCATCATATATATGACGACACAACTCCCATTGGACCTAAACTGAGAGCAATGAATTTCAATCCTCAAAATGAAGAAACTTCAATAAATCAATTACAATATTTTATAGATATTGGATTGTTAGAAGGCATCTCAGATATTTCAAGTATAGAGGTACTTGCAGATTGGGAAGATGAAATTAATTTTGATATTTTTGAAAGGGGAAGGTCTTATATTGATATCAATTGTGCGCATTGTCATCAACCAGGTGGTTACGTACCAACTGGATTTTTATTAGATTTTAGATTGGAAACTGATTTTGTAACAACTGGCATCTATTCTCATAGAGGTCAAATTGAAAGTCGCATTCAAAGCACAACACCCACCTATTTAATGCCTCAATTAGGAAGATCATTAGTCCATGATGAAGGAGTGACAATGTTATTAGAATATTTAGAAGCCATTGAGGATTAATTTTTTGGCTTAATTCTTGTTGTTTAAAATGAAAAATGTTTAAAATGAAAAATATATTCTCATTAGCCATCCTTGCTTCTTTTATATTGTTTAGTTCGCAATCTTTATCTGCACAAAGTTTAAAACAGAATCAAGATAGACCAGAGGTCGTAGCGAATAACGAGTTACAAATATTAACTAATGAATTAGATTTAAACGATATTCAAAGACGTACTTTGTTCAGAGCTCTAGTAACTAAAGAAGTTAGTTTCCGAAAATCTGAGCTTAACGAAAACAAAACTACGATG
>JAQWQH010000271.1 GCA_029244805.1 Flavobacteriales bacterium | reverse complement strand
TAAATTAATTGGAATAAAAACGTATATAGATGCATAAAGAGTCAGACATCAGGATTCCCTTAATTTTAGGAGATAAAAATTACAAGGATATTACGGATGACATAATCCGTCCTATTGAAAGTAAAGCTCCTAAGGGATGGTACATTCTAATATCCATTTTTGGAATCTTCGCCCTCTGGGGTATAGGTTGCATCGTTTATCTGCTAGGAACAGGTATAGGTGTTTGGGGATTGAATAAAACAGTAGAATGGGCTTGGGATATTACCAACTTTGTATGGTGGGTAGGAATTGGTCACGCAGGAACACTGATTTCAGCTGTGTTATTATTGTTTCGTCAAAAATGGAGAATGGCAATTAACCGCGCCGCTGAGGCGATGACAATATTTGCCGTTATGATGGCAGGATTGTTTCCTCTCATTCACATGGGGCGTCTGTGGGTAGGCTATTGGGTATTTCCTTTGCCAAATCAGTTTGGTTCAATGTGGGTAAATGTTAACTCTCCTTTATTCTGGGATGTTTTTGCCATTTCAACCTACTTCTCTGTTGGTATGGTCTTTTGGTACATTGGTCTTATTCCTGATTTTGCAACAATAAGAGATAGGGTTACCAAACCTCTTGCGAAAAGAGCATATGGTATATTAAGTTTTGGTTGGTCAGGAAATGCTAAAGCATGGAATCGTTTTGAAATTGTATCGCTAGTTTTAGCTGGTTTAGCAACACCTCTTGTTTTTTCAGTTCACTCCATAGTATCTTTTGATTTTGCTACATCTGTTATACCTGGTTGGCACACTACAATCTTTCCTCCATATTTTGTCTCGGGAGCGGTATTCTCGGGCTTTGCAATGGTTCAGACCTTAATGTTGATTTTAAGAAAGGCATTTAAACTTGAAGCTTATTTGCATACTAAGCATATTGAGTATATGAATATTGTAATACTTACCACGGGTTCTATAGTTGGTGTGGCATATATTACTGAGCTATTCATATCTTGGTATTCTGGTGTGGAGTATGAGGCATACGCATTTCTGAATAGAGCAACTGGTCCTTACTGGTGGTCTTATGCTGCTATGATGACCTGTAATGTTATTTCTCCTCAACTAATGTGGTCAAAAAAATTAAGAACTAATTTAACCTTTACTTTTATTTTAGCCGCTGTTGTAAATATTGGAATGTGGTTTGAAAGATTTGTAATTATTGTTACTTCGATTCATAGAGATTATGTTCCATCTGCTTGGTCATATTTTCATCCAACTTGGGTTGATATAGGTGTTTATGTCGGGACAATGGGAGTCTTCTTTGTTCTTTACCTTCTTTTTGCAAGATATTTTCCAGTTATGCCGATTGCTGAGCTTAAGACGATATTGAAATCTTCCGGAGAGAATTATAAGAAAGGTTTTGGACACGGCGAGGGTTATTATGATGGTCATAAGGAAGGACATTAATAAAAGAAATTTAAAATTTACAATATGACAGATAAAGTTATATATGCAATGTACGATGATGATGATGTAACGAAGGATGCATGTCAAACATTGGTGGACAATGGTGTTCATGTTGCAGATGTATTTTCTCCATTCCCTATACATGGAATTGATCCAATAATTGGAGTTAAACACACGCGATTAGGTATTGCAGCATTTATGTATGGAATAACTGGATTGTTACTAGCAATTATTGCGACAAGATATTTTATGGTCACTGATTGGCATGGCATAAATATAGGTGGTAAACCAAACTTTAGCTATTTAGAAAATATACCTTCATTCGTTCCAATTTTGTTTGAGTTTACGGTTCTGTGTGCTGCACACGGTATGGCATTAACCTATTTTTTAAGAAATAAAACTCTACCCGGAATGCCTGCTAGAAATCCTGACCCTAGAACTACTGATGATAGATTTGTGGTAGAGGTAAGGTTAGCAGAAAACAGTAATTTTTCCTTGGACCAATTAAACGATATGATTAAGGAAACAGGAATTGTTGAAATTGACGAAAAAACGATTAAATAATTAACGAATTAAAACGTTGGCATGAAGCTTACATTAAAATATATAACTGCAATACTGATAGGTGCAATGACATTGTCATCTTGCAGTAAACATCCAGATAGTCCGGGATATGAGTATATGCCAGATATGTACAGATCACAAGCGATTGAAGCTTATGTGGATTATGGAATGGTTGGAGATGAAGAACGAGATGAAACTAGCAATCGACTGAAAAATACTCAATCGGCTAGGACACCAGCAGAAGGCTCTATTCCTTATAATTCTAATATGACTCAAGCTGCAATGATGATGCCTTTTAAGTATGGTAAAGCTGATTTAGATTCAGCATCCGCCAACTTTAAAATTCCTCCATCCTTTTTGAAGGACATTGAGGGTAATGTGAAAGAAGGAAAACGGCTATATGAAATAATGTGTATGCACTGTCATGGAAAGACAGGTCAGGGTGATGGAGGAGTTGTGGTTGTTGGAGAGTATAATCCGCCAAGTCCGTATAATGGAGCTTACAAAGAAAGAAGCCTGGGAGGTATATTTCATGTCATCACATACGGGAAAGGTGCAATGGGCCCTCATGCATCTCAATTGAATAAACTGGAAAGATGGAAAGTGGCAATGTATGTGAGGACATTACAGCATGGTGATTTTAATTTGGAAGGTTTAACTGGAAAAGTTGAAGCAGATTCGACTGTTTTGCCTGCTGAAGGACCTGCAGTGGATGCTGGGTGAGTAAATTAAGAATATTAAGAACTAACTATTAATAGAAATAAATAGCCAAATGGAATTTCAAATTTCAAATAAAGCAAAAAAAGTAACACTTGGGTTAATGGGGGTAGGATTACTGCTGTTAATTGTAGGATTTTTCTTTCAAAAAGAATACGTGTTTCCTACTGTACTGAGTGATCACGAAGTGTATGTTGAATATTGGGGTGACCAAGGCGACAAAGAAGCGGATGTAAAGGCAGAAGCTGAAGAAGCTATGGCTGCTTTGGGTTATGAACTTGATTTTGGCGATGAAGGTGAAGAACATGAAGTTCATGCACATGGAGCTGTCGAAGAACACGGAGAAGGGCACGGTGAAGAACATAGTGATGAGGCACACGCGCATCAATCTCCAACTTTTGAATGGCACATTCATATTAAACATCTAGAGGCAGAAGGTCACGGAGCTCATGCTCATGGTCATGATTCAGCACCATCGGAAAGTTTAGCAGCAATGTTTACGAATGGAGACATTGCAATGTCAGATTCTCATTTTAGAAGATTTTGGTCAAATTTATTGGTCAATGGGTTTTTCTTTTTTGGAATTGCTTTAGGTGCCCTTTTCTATCTGGCGTTGCATTATGCCACTGAGTCAGGTTGGGGAGTTGTATTACTAAGAATTATGGAGGCAATTATGTCTTCATTACCATTGGGGATGATTATTTTAGTTATCGTTTTTATTGCAGCAACCTTAGGATTGAATCATATTTATCCTTGGATGGATAGTGATGTGGTTGCTCACGATGATTTGATTTGGGGCAAGGTTGCATATTTGAATAAGCCGTTCTTTTGGATTAGAATCATATGCTATTTTGGTGTATTTGCTTACTTTATGAATTGGTTTAGAAAAACTTCAAGAAATCAAGATAGCGAAGATGTTGAAAAAGCCACTGCTTCACATTTCTTAATGTACAGAAGGGGAGCGCTATTCTTAGTATTCTTCGCGGTGTTTTCTTCTACAATGTCTTGGGATATTATCATGTCTATTGACACGCACTGGTTCAGTACATTATTTGGTTGGTACGCATTCTCGGGTATTTGGTTAAGCGCAATGATTATGATCATGATGGTAACACTATACTTGAAGCATAAAGGCAATTTAGAGTACGTAAATAGTTCTCACATACACGATGTAGGGAAATGGATGTTTGCTTTGAGCTTCTTATGGAGTTACTTGTGGTTCTCGCAATTTATGCTTATTTGGTATTCGAATATTCCAGAGGAAGTAATCTATTTTGTTACCCGTATTGAAAGTTACAAATTTATATTCTTTGCGATGTTTATTGTTAACTTTGTTCTTCCAATGATTTTCTTAATGTCAGCAGACACTAAAAAGTCCTGGCCTTACTTAATATTTATTGGAATGGTAATATTTATTGGTCATTGGTTTGATGTGTTTTGTATGGTTATGCCAGGTACATTATTCGAGGAATGGAACTTTGGATTATTGGAAATAGGCATGTTTATGACATTCTTGGGGACGTTTGTATTTTTGGTACTGAGAGCTCTGGGAAAATCATCCCTTGTTCAGAATAATCACCCGTTTTTGGAAGAGAGTAAACATCATCACGGATAAAATTATAGGATTAGATAAATTTAGAAAATGGAAAATAAGTTTTTAATATTTATAGTAGTTGTTTTAGGAGTTTTAGCTCTTATACAGTTGGTGAAGGTGTATGAAATTACATCAAAAGTTACCGGAAACAAAAGCCAGGAAAATATTACTCCCGGAGAAAACCTTTCGCAAGCGAGTCTATTTCTTGTGTTTATGGTCGCTTTTTTTGGCGGAACTATTTATTTAATGCTGGAATATGGGAACGGTGGCCTTGGTACGGCTGCAACAGAACACGGCGTCATGATTGATGATTTGTTGGTGTTTAATTGGTGGATTATTCTTCCTGTGTTTTTTCTAACAAATGCGATTCTATTTATTTTTGTGTTTATCTACAGGAGAGATCCTAACAGAAAACCAAATTATCTGGTTCATAACAATAAATTAGAATTGATTTGGACTGTAGTACCTGCTGTTGTTCTTGCAGGTATTATCATCTATGGATTGAGAACATGGAATTTTATTATGAACCCAGAAGATGAAGGTACTGTAATTGAATTATATGCAAAACAGTTCGATTGGACTGCTCGATATTCTGGAGAAGACAATAAGTTGGGGAAAGCAAATTTTAAATTGGTTACAGGAACTAATCCTTTAGGAGTAATTACAACTGAAGGAATCGCTGCATCTTTCGAAACGATCGATACAGAAATTGACAGATTAGATTCTGTTCTTTTGGCTAATAGCATTGAAAAATATGTTGACAATCAAAAGACTACAGATTACCTATTGCCAGATGGTAAGGTCGCTGAAATGTCTGAAAAAATTGAAAGATTAAAAAGGCAGAAGTACAGAATTAAGTCTGGTTTGCAAACAGGAAGAAATGCTGCTACTGATGATGCAATGGCAGCTGATGATGTGGTTGTTAAAGGTGAGATGCATCTTGTAGTGGGTAAAACATATACTTTCTATTTTCGCTCTCAAGATGTACTCCATTGTGCATGGTTTCCTCATTTCAGAGCGCAAATGAATTGTGTTCCAGGAATGACTACCTCTTTTACGCTTAAGCCAACTATAACAACCAAAGATATGCGTTTGGATGAGTTTGTCATAGATCATTATAAAAACATTAACACCATTCACAACGAACGTAAGAGACGAATCGGTGAGGAGGAAGAAGTAGTTGAATTCGACTATGTTTTAATGTGTAATAAGATTTGCGGAGCCAGTCACTCGAACATGCAAATGAAAGTGGTTGTAGAAACCGAAGCAGAATACAAAAACTGGATTGAATCTCAAAAAAGATTTGATGGTGGAGCTGTTTCGTATACTATAGGAGCAGAAGCTACAGAGTTAGCGCAAGAAATTGAAGAGTAAGAAATTAGAAATTAGAAAAAAAGATAAGAGTATGTCAGATCACGGTCACGCAGCACATCATCATAAAGAAAGTTTCTTTACTAAGTACGTGTTTAGTCAAGATCATAAAATGATTGCTAAACAATATCTATTAACGGCCATAGTTATGGGAGTTGTTGGTATTGCACTTTCGGCACTATTTAGATTGCAATTAGGTTGGCCGGACGAAAAGTTTGGCATTATGGAAACTTTATTAGGCTCTAACTGGGCACCAGATGGTGTATTGGATAGTAATATGTACTTAGGTCTGGTTACCTTACACGGAACTATTATGGTGTTTATGGTTCTTACTGGCGGTTTGTCTGGGACTTTTTCAAATTTACTTATTCCACTTCAAATTGGGGCAAGAGATATGGCATCAGGGTTATTAAATATGATATCGTATTGGCTCTTTTTCTTATCGAGTTCGATAATGTTAGCTTCTCTTTTTATCGAAACTGGACCAGCAATGGCAGGATGGACAATATATCCACCACTGAGTGTACTTGAAGAAACGCAGCCAGGTTCGGGATTGGGTATGACGATGTGGCTATTGTCGATTGCAGTATTTATAGCGTCTGCATTATTAGGAGGGATTAATTATATCGTTACTATCATTAATTTGCGTACGAAAGGAATGAGAATGACTCGATTACCATTGTCGATTTGGACATTTTTCGTAACAGCTATTTTAGGGTTATTATCTTTCCCTGTTCTTTTGTCATGTGCGGTATTACTTATTATGGATAGACACATGGGCACTAGTTTCTTTTTAAGTGATATTACAACTTCTAATGGAGCACTTGACCAAACTGGAGGTTCACCGGTATTATTCGAACATTTATTTTGGTTCTTAGGACACCCTGAGGTATATATTATACTTCTACCTGCATTAGGAATATCTTCAGAAGTAATTGCTACTAATTCTAGAAAACCAATATTTGGATACAGAGCGATGATTGGATCGATTTTGGCGATTGGAATTCTTTCGTTTATTTTTTGGGGTCATCACATGTTCCTTACGGGAATGAACCCATTCTTAGGGGGAGTATTTGTTTTTACTACCTTGTTAATTGCAATACCATCTGCAGTAAAAGTATTTAATTACATAACTACTTTATGGAAAGGTAATATTGTGTTAACACCAGCTATGTTATTCTCAATTGGAATGGTGTCTACTTTCATTAGTGGTGGTGTTACGGGGATTATTTTAGCTGATGCAGCATTGGATATTAGTCAACATGATACTTACTTTGTAGTTGGACACTTCCATATTGTGATGGGGATGTCTGCTATTTTGGCAATGTTTGCTGGAGTTTATCATTGGTTCCCTAAAATGTATGGAAGGATGATGAATAAGAAATTAGGCTTTATTCACTTCTGGGTAACGATTACTTGTGGGTATGGAGTTTTCATTCCTATGCACTTCTTAGGAGAAGGTGGTATGCCAAGAAGGTATTATGAAAACACTAATTTTCCAATGTTTGATCATATGTTAGACTTAAATGTTGTAATTAGTATTTTCGCAACTGTAGGAGTACTTTCTCAGTTATTTTTCTTCTGGAACTTTTTCTATAGTGCCTTAAGAGGACCAAAGGCTTCTCAAAACCCTTGGAGATCAAATACACTAGAGTGGACCACACCAGTTGAGCATATTCACGGAAACTGGCCTGGCGATTTGCCTGTTGTACACAGATGGCCTTATGATTATAGCAAACCAGGACAACCAGAAGATTTTGTGTTGCAAAATGTTCCGCTAGAGCCGGGTGAAGAAGAACATTAGCGTTTTATATTGAATTAATATATTGAAGTCCGTACCTTTGTGAGGTGCGGACTTTTTTCATATCAATACTTTCTTTTTTCATTTTTTCAAGTCAAGGGAATGCACAACTTTTTGACTCGATTCGAACAAGCCTTGATTATAAACCAAAGTTTTTGGTCAAGTTTGATACACGAAATTCTTTTATTTCAAACCAGTATGCAAAAATACACGGTATTAAAGTGGGCCTCTCATTTAACAAGACAACTAATATTGGTCTTGGTTATCATTGGATGCCAAAGCGATCCATTGAGTCTGACCCTCAAAATTTAAATAAAATAGACTTAAAGTTTGGCTATGCGATAGCATTCTTTGAGTATAATTTTTATAAATCCAAACGTTGGAGCGCCGAAATCCCGGTGCAAATTGGTTTGGGAAAAGCGCAATATACTGATGCAGATTTTGGTGTCACAAAAGCTAGTTCATGGATAATTATCTATGAACCCGCTATGACTATTGAATACAAATTCTTGAGGTACTTTGGATTGGGAGGGGGCGTTGGATTTAGATTAGCAATAAAAACGGATCAGCAAATAAATGAGTCCTTTTCAGCGCCTGAGTATATTTTAAGAGTAAAAATTTACTTTGGGGATATTTATAAAGAAGAGATCTTAAAAAAATAATTTGCTTTGTTATCTTTGTTAACGAGTGATAGAAGAATACGACATACACGCCGATGGATCAGATGGCTCTGACAAGGAAACGGAACAGGTGTTACGCCCAAAATTATTTGATGATTTTGCCGGGCAAAGGCAAGTAACAGATAATTTACAAGTGTTTGTAAAAGCCGCTATTCTAAGAAATGAACCTTTAGATCATGTATTATTGCATGGCCCCCCTGGTCTTGGTAAAACAACACTGGCAAACATTATAGCCAATGAAATGAGTGTTGGTTTTAAAGTTACTTCTGGTCCTGTTTTGGATAAACCAGGTGACTTAGCAGGATTATTAACAAACTTAGAGGAAGGGGATGTTTTGTTTATTGATGAAATTCACCGTCTAAGTCCGGTTATTGAGGAATATCTATATTCAGCAATGGAAGATTATAAAATTGATATTCTTATTGATTCTGGGCCGAATGCAAGGACGGTTCAGATAGAATTAAGTCCATTCACTTTAATTGGAGCAACAACACGTTCAGGGATGCTTACGGCCCCTTTAAGGGCGCGTTTTGGTATCAGTAGTCGTTTACAATATTATGAGACTAAAATTCTAACGGATATCGTAGAGCGTTCTTCGGGTATTCTAGATATTCCCATTGATTATGAGGCTGCTTTTGAAATTTCTGGAAGAAGCAGAGGTACCCCGAGAATAGCAAACGCTCTTTTAAGAAGAGTTAGAGATTTTGCACAAATAAAAGGTGATGGAACTATAAATACTGCTATTACTACTACTGCATTAGAGGCACTGCATGTAGATAAACATGGTTTGGATGAAATGGATAACCGAATATTATCGGTGATGATTGAAAAATTTGGCGGTGGCCCTGTTGGTTTAACAACCATTGCGACAGCAGTTGGAGAGCAAGCTGGAACAATAGAAGAAGTTTATGAGCCCTTTTTAATCCAAGAAGGATATATTGCAAGAACACCCCGCGGAAGAATGGTTACCGAATTGGCATATAAGCATCTGGGAAAAGAACGTGGGTCAGCACAAGGCGGCTTGTTTTAAGTAATTTAAGATGCAGAAACTAATTGTATTTATAATGTTTGTTAGTGTTGGAAATCTAAATTTTGCTGCAAACATAGATTCTATAAGTGAAGATGTTAATATTGTTTTACAGCAGAAAAAGTCAGCTTCGGAAATTGACACTGCTCCTGAGGAGCTCTTGAGTAATAAGAAAATAGGTCAACAGCAAAATCAGCCTTCCGAAAAATCTCTTCAAGAACAAGCAAAAGAAATTCCCATTGTATTTGGTCAATGGTGGTTTTGGATTGGGCTTTTCGTTGTAATTTTGTTTTTAAAATTAGTTATCTTTAAGAAGTAACTAATTTTTGTTCCATGCCTAAATTTCAGAATACACAATTAATTAAAGAAGAAGCCCACCGATTGGGCTTTTCGTTTGTTGGGTTTTCTAAGGCTGATTTTTTAGACGAGGAGGCGCCTCGACTTGAGAAATGGTTGAAAGAGAAGCAACATGGAGAGATGTCTTACATGGAGAATCATTTTGACAAACGATTAGATCCAAGATTATTGGTTGAAGGTTCAAAATCGGTTATTTCTTTATTATACAATTACTATTCAGATCAAATACAAAGTGATTCAACGGCTCCAAAAATTTCTACTTACGCTTACGGAGAAGATTATCATTTCGTGATAAAGCATAAGCTTAAGTCGTTACTTTATTTTATTCAAGAGAAAATAGGAGAGGTAGATGCTCGCGTTTTTACAGATTCTGCGCCTGTATTAGATCGAGCTTGGGCAAAAAAAGCCGGATTAGGTTGGATTGGAAAAAATGCTAACCTTATTAATAAAAATCAAGGTTCTTACTTTTTTATTGCTGAGGTAATACTTGACTTAGACTTAATCTACGATTCGCCAGTTCAAGATTATTGTGGAACATGTACAAAATGCATTGATGCTTGTCCCACAGAGGCGATTATTCAGCCCTATGTCGTTGATGGAAGTAAGTGTATCTCCTATTTTACCATTGAGCTCAAGGAAGCAATGCCTCAAGAGGTTAAAGGTAAAATGGATAACTGGATGTTTGGTTGTGATATTTGTCAGAAAGTTTGCCCATGGAATAGCTTCTCGCTCCAACACAATGAACCCGCATTTAACCCACACCCTGATTTACTTTCCATGACTAAAGGAGACTGGGAGGATTTGCAGGAGGCTACTTTTAAAGAATTATTTCGAAAATCTGCTGTAAAAAGAACAAAGTTTTCGGGTTTAAAAAGAAACATAGCTTTTTTAAAGAGTTAGAATTTTGCATAAAAAAAGAGCTGAAAAGCTCCTTTAATAGTAGCTATTTATTTTTCTAGATAGAATCAAACACCTCAAGGATCACATCATTATAAATGGCAAAGGAAGCGAGACACCATGCTTTCAATGTAGGAACTTCATCTTTCTTTAACCAACTAATAGCTTTGACCAATTCCTTATGAAATAAAGACCGATCAAAACTTACTTTTTCTAATACTTTCTTACTTAATTCTAGCATAAACAATGGGGGTTTTTCGATGAGGTGTCTATAAATATAGATAAAATAACTTAATTAACCAACAAATTGGTTGAATTCATAGATTAAATATTAATTCTTTATAAATACGATTAGAAGAGGAACAATATTGCAGTCGATAACATATTTAACAATTTTTTACAAAATTAACTTTCACACTGCATACTATTTCTTGACCTAACTCAAAGGATTAACCAATTAGTATATTTCATGTGAGTTGAGAGATTAACAAGTAAATTAAATAGGTTTAATACTTAATATTCTACTTCTAAAAACAAGCATTGTCAGTATTCCGAAAATAATGGTTGCAAAGATTAAGTGGCTTGTTTGAACTAATCCGGGAGTTTCAAAGTGAGCTAATAAAACTCCTGACAAAAGTTCCACAATCAAAAAAAGGAATACATAACGTATAGAAATATATTTATTTTTTTGTTCGTTTTTCCATGCGATAAAGGACAATAATACCAGAACTAGCCAAGAAAAACTTCGGTGAATGTAAAAGCTTAGGCCAAGCTCCGCTGTCCATTGATCTCTGGTTATTCCTAAAGTAGTTAATTCGTCTATAGATTCTCTTACCTGTGTTCCTAGAAACATTTGATAAAAAGTAACCCCTAGGCAGACCCAAATAAGGTAGAATTCCAATTTAGATTGCGGTAAAGTTTTACTTTGTATAGGACTTATCTTTTTAATAAAAAAGATTTGTAATGCTATGATTAATAGAGCTAAGAGCATGTGAATGGTAATTGTCCATGGCACTAGGTTAGATGCTACAACAATAGATCCGAACCAAGCCTGGAAACCCATCAGGATTAGATTGCTTCCTGTCAATAAAATCAATTTTCTTTTTCTGTATTTCAGAATTAACCAAATAAAACTCACAAGCATTGCATTTCCTGCTAAAAAACCGAAAAGTCGATTCACGTATTCGATCCATGTTTTTTTCATGTTAAAATCTTGTTCAACTTTTAAATTAGGATCGTTTTTGAGCTGTTCAGAAGTTTCCTTAAGCCCAATTTTTTGGAGAATTACCGCAAATTTTTCAATTTTAGCTGTTCGTTTTTCGATATAAGTATCTTTGTAGTTTTCGGGTAATTCTATTTCGGAAGTCGGAGGTATCCATTGGCCGAAACACTTTGGCCAATCAGGGCACCCCATTCCTGAGCCGGTTATTCTTACAAAGCTTCCGGCGACAACAACTAAATAAATTAAGATAAGTGTTAGCCAATTAAATCGGATATATTTCTTTGAAAAATTCATGCATCAAAGATAGCTAATATTAAAGAATTAATTGGTGATGAGAAGATTTGGATTTTTAATTTTAGGAGATAAAATAGGTCTCTAAGATAGGAGGTTACTCTTTTGGATTATATTTACACAATGGTAAAATGGATTATTATTGTTTGTTTTTTTTGTTGTTCCTGCCAAGTTGAAGAAACAAAGCTGGAAAGGCTTATTTCGAATTTAGATGGAGCAGAATATGTTGCCGATATGAAAGGCGAAATGAATGCTCGAAAAGCAACTCGTTTAATCTTACAGGGAAAACTAGATAGTATAAATTATACCTATATACGAGCGATTTCTGATAGCTTACAAACGCAGGATTCTGCATGGCGGATAAAATATTTTCAGGCTTTAAATTCTTTATTACCAGATTTGGATAGTGCAGAGTGCAGCTATGCAGGGGTTAATGCGTTTTCTTATTTTCTGCATAATCCAAATGAATTACTCAGCCAATTAAATACTACTGCCTTTGATAATTCGGAATTTTGGTTGAGAATATTGTCTATTGAATTTAACTCCCGTCTTCTACCAAAAGATATCACTATTAATAGTGTAATCAATTTAGCACATAAATATTGCGCCAATTGCTCTGACGAAAAAAAAGAATCAATTATTGAATTTATACAAGTGTTGGAAGTATACGAAGATTAATTACCTTTTGTATCTGTCATACTTATCATTTTTAGGCAATTCTTTTTTCTTCTTTATTTTTGAACGCATTCTTATTATCGGAATAATTACCTCCTCCATGCTAATTCCTCCATGCTGAAATGTGTCCTTATAATAATTCATATAATGATTATAATTATTAGGATACACAAAAAACTTTGTGTCCTTGGCAAACACATATGTAGTACTGACATTTAATTTTGGAAGAAAGGCTTCATCAGGTCTTTTTATTTCAAATACATATCTCTTTTCATAACTCAAGTTTTTACCCTGTTTGTACCTTAAGTTAGTATTTGTATTGCGGTCTCCAACAATCTTGCTTGGTTCGTCCACTCTGACTGTTCCATGGTCTGTAGTGATAATAACATCACACCCATTACTTGCAATAAGTTTAAAGATATCTAGTAAGGAAGAGTGCTCAAACCAACTTAACGTTAATGATCGGTACGCTGCCTCATCACTAGCTAATTCTCTGATTACTTCCATATCCGTTCTGGCATGAGAGAGCATATCTACAAAATTATAAACGATTGCATTAAAATCATTTTGTAATAAATTTGAAAAATTATCCACCAATTTTTTTCCAGCGTTTAGGTTTGTTATCTTATTGTAAGAAAATTTCCCTTTGATTCCGTTTCTAATTAAATTTCCCTCTAAAAAATCTTTTTCAAATAAATTTTTACCTCCTTCTTCGTCATCATTTTTCCATTTTTTTGGATATTTTTTCGCAATTTCTGTCGGCATTAATCCAGCAAAAAGAGCGTTTCTAGCATATTGAGTAGCAGTTGGTAGAATGCCGTAATAATTTTGTTCTTCCTCCATCGTAAAGTATTCGGAAAGCACTGGTTGTAAAACCTTCCATTGGTCATATCGCAAATTATCAATTACTATAAAAAAGGTTTTTTTATTTAAGTGTGGGAAAACTTTCTTTTGCAATAATGTATGGCTCATTACAGGAGCATCTTCTGTCCCGTTTAACCATTCCAAATAATTGTCCTCAATAAAACGAGAAAATAAATCATTCGCCTCTTTTTTTTGCATGGAAAGAATTTCTTTCATTCCTTCATCATTACTTTTTTCAAGTTTTAGCTCCCAACTTGTAATGCGCTTATACATGCTATCCCATTTTTGAAAATCCATTTGGTCTTGCAGATCCATTGCAATCTCTCTGAATTCTTGTTGATACCCTGAAGTAGTTTTTTCACTAACGAGTCGTTTTCCTTCTAAGTTCTTTTTTAAGGATAATAGGATTTGATTGGGGTTAACAGGCTTAATTAAATAATCAGCTATTCGACCTCCTATGGCTTCATCCATGATAGACTCCTCTTCACTTTTGGTAATCATAACAATAGGTAGGTTTGGGTGGTCTTTTTTTATGTTTTCTAAAGTTTCCAATCCAGTTAACCCTGGCATGTTTTCATCTAAAAAAACAATATCAAAATTGGAAGCAGTGATTTCGTCAATTGCCTCATTTCCACTATTAGTTGTAATGACTTCATGTCCTTTTCCTTCCAGAAACATTACATGAGGTTTTAATAAATCTATCTCGTCGTCTGCCCAAAGTATTTTCGCCATGATATATTTGTTTAAATTTGTTTTACAATGTAAAAATAAGATTAGTGGAATCAATCAATAAGAAGAAAATATTTAACGATCCAGTGTATGGTTTTATTTCATTACCATATGATATTATTTTAGATGTAATAAATCATCCATATTTTCAACGTCTGAGAAGGATTAAACAATTAGGGCTTACAGATGTTGTTTATCCAGGAGCTCTGCATACTCGATTTCATCATGCGATGGGCTGCACTCACCTTATGGGCCAGGCAATTGACACGCTTCGTGCAAATGGCAATGAAATTACGGAAGAAGAAGCTATCGGAGTAACTCTTGCGATACTTTTACACGATATTGGTCATGGTCCTTTTTCTCATGCACTGGAGCATTCTATTGTGCAAGGTTTAACGCATGAAGATATCTCAGTATTATTCATGGCAGAATTAAATAAACAGTTTGAAGGTAAACTAGATCTCGCTATTCGAATATTTAACAATCAGTACCCAAAGCGATTTTTACATCAGTTAGTCTCAAGTCAGTTAGACATGGACCGGTTAGATTATCTTAAAAGAGATAGTTTTTATTCAGGTGTTTCTGAAGGTGTGGTAAGTAATCAGCGGATTATTAAAATGTTAGATGTTGTGGATGATGATTTAGTAATTCATGAAAAAGGCATTTATTCCATTGAGAAGTTTATTGTAGCGCGTCGATTAATGTATTGGCAGGTCTATTTGCATAAAACGGTAATTAGCGCTGAGTTTTTACTGGTGAAGATTTTAAAAAGAGCAAAATTTTTAGCCAGAAATGGTTCGGATATATTTTGCAGTCCTGCTTTCAAATTATTCCTCTTCAATGATATAAGTAAAGAAGATTTTCAATCTAAAAAAACGCTAGAATCTTTTACGCAATTAGACGACTATGATGTTTTAGGAGCTATTAAAGTTTGGAGCAACCATTCTGATAAAGTCCTGGCAGAGTTGTGCAACATGCTTGTGAATCGACACCTCTTAAAGGTGCAAATTCAAAAAGAAGAATTTAGTAAAGAAGAAATAGAGAAACATATCCAGCTTGCTGCAAAACATTACGCTATTACCGAAGAAGAAGCTAAGTATTTTGTGTTCAATGGTAATATTGAGAACAATGCTTACAATCCGGAAATGGATAGAATAAATATTTTATTTAAAAATGGTTCGGTAATGGATATAACTGAGGCGTCAGATAATTTAAATGTCCAAGCATTATCCATGACTGTAAGAAAATATTTCTTATGCTATCCATCTATATAGTGGATAAGTTCTTGAAAATATTTTCGCTATTTGGTTTTCTGTTTTAAAATCTTACTAAATTTGAACCAATGGAATTTACTGCACAACAGATTGCTGGACTATTAGAAGGTGAAATCGAAGGAAACCCGGAAGCCACAGTTTGTGATATGGCGAAAATAGAAGAAGGTGAGCCGGGGACAATAACCTTTCTAGCTAATCCTAAATACGAGGAGTTTATATACACAACAAAAGCAACTATTGCTCTTGTAAATAAATCCTTTGTCCCGGATAAAGGTCTACCAACAACTTTAACCTTAATTAAGGTAGATGATGCATATAAGTGCCTAACAAAATTACTTGCTGTTTATGATCAGGCAACGCAGAATAAACAAGGAATTGAGCAACCTTCTTTTATTTCAGATTCATCTTCGATTGGAGATAACTGTTATATAGGAGCTTTTGCATACATTGGAACAAATGTTACCATTGGTGAAAATGTTAAAATTTATCCTCATGTATATATCGGAGATAACGTGACTATTGGAAAGGATTCAACTATTTTTTCAGGAGTTAAAGTTTATGTTAACTGTAAGTTAGGACAGTCTTGTACAATTCATTCGGGAGCAATAATTGGTTCTGATGGATTCGGATTTGCTCCGAATGCGGATAATAATTATCAGAAAGTACCACAAATTGGAAATGTAATACTTGAAGATTATGTCGAAGTAGGTGCCAACACCACTATTGATAGAGCAACAATGGGTTCTACCTTCATTAGAAAAGGGGTTAAGCTAGATAATTTAATTCAGGTGGCCCATAATGTAGATGTTGGAGAGAATACTGTAGTTGCTGCTCAAACAAGAATAGCAGGTTCGACTAAATTGGGAAAGAATATGATGATTGGGGGTCAAGTGGGAATTGTTGGTCACTTAAAACTGGCAGATGGTGTCAAAATTGCCGCACAATCCGGGGTCGCGAGAGATATTTCAAAAGAAAACGAAATCGTTCAAGGGTCTCCTGCTTTTCCAATAGGCGATTATCAGCGGAGCTATGTTCTGTTTAGGGGATTGCCGAAAATGAGAGGTCAAATAATCGAGATGCAAAATATATTGGAAGAAATTAATCCCCCTAAATAATTAGACACAGTTGGACATATGAATAAAAAACAACACACGTTAACTGCGGCCGTCGAGCTAGAAGGAGTCGGATTGCATACCGGGGAAAAAGTAAAAGTAATTATAGAACCTGCTCCCGAAAATCACGGATATAAGTTTCAAAGAACAGACATTGAAGGAGAACCAATTGTCCCAGCTGATGCGGATTTAGTCGTTTCTACAGAAAGGGGAACAACCTTGGAAAAAAATGGTGTAAAAGTAAATACTACAGAGCATTTATTGGCTGCTCTTTATGGCATGCAGGTGGACAACGCTTTGATTAAACTGGAGGGTGCCGAAATTCCGATTATGGATGGAAGTGCATTACCTTTTGTTGAAGCAATTGAAGCAGTAGGCCTTAGAGAACAAAAGATAGACAGAGAGTTTTTTGAATTTAAGGAAAATAAGCCTTTCGAAGATTTAGAAAAAGGAGTTGAAATGCTTGGTATACCTTATGATGATTTTCGACTTACTGTAATGGTCGACTATGATTCTTCGGTATTAGGAACCCAGCATGCTTCTATGTATAATATTTCTGAATTTAAAGAGAATATAGCTCCATGCCGAACCTTTGTTTTTTTGAGGGAGCTAGAAATGCTCGCTGAAGCTGGTCTTATCAAAGGAGGAGATATTGATAATGCTATAATTTTAGTTGAAAGAGAAAATGTTCCACAAGATGAAATTGATCATTTAGCAAAGCTTCTAGGAAAAGAACATCTGGATATTAAGATTCAAGGAAATACATTGAATAATATTGATTTAAAATTTATAAACGAGCCAGCTCGCCATAAATTACTGGATGTTATTGGAGATTTAGCTTTAGTGGGTAAACCGATTAAAGGACATATTCTAGCAGCTAGGCCTGGTCATTCTGGAAATACATCTTATGCTAAGATTATTAAGGGAATTATGAAAGAACAGGTCAAGAAGGGTAAATATTTTGATTTAACAAAAGAGCCCCTTTATGACATCAACGACATTGAAAGAATGCTGCCTCACCGATATCCATTCTTAATGGTGGATAAAATAATGGAAATTACCGAAGATTCAATAGTTGGAGTTAAAAACATTACAATGAATGAACCTCAGTTTACAGGTCATTTTCCGGGTAATCCAATTATGCCAGGCGTATTGCAAATTGAGGCAATGGCTCAAGTTGGAGGTATATTTTCACTGAGTAAAGTTGAAGACCCACATTTATATTCGACATACTTTATGAAAATAGATAAAGTAAAATTTAAAAGAAAGGTTATCCCCGGAGACACTATCGTTTTTGAGCTAAAGTTGATGTCTCCAATTCGACGAGGGTTAGTTCATATGGCTGGGATTGCATATGTTAATGGTCAACCTTGTATGGAAGCTGAAATGTTAGCTTCTGTTGTAAAAGATAGAGAAGAATGAGTGATTTAGCTTACATACATCCTGATGCAAAAATTGGAAAAGGAG
>JAQWQH010000268.1 GCA_029244805.1 Flavobacteriales bacterium | reverse complement strand
CAGTAATTACTATTATTAGTATATTTTTCATTTGTACAATTTATTGTTATTAAAATTCTAGTTATCCGATATGGAAGCTTATGCGGCTAGTTTTTAGGCGCTAACAATAAAATCAAATTAAGAAAGACTGTATTTCTAGAGGAATATCCCGGTCGGGACTTGGGGATGAATAATGATTAAATTCAATAACACATGAACTCTCTTCAATATTAAGAGGAGTGAAAACAGTATAAATTAAAGCCGAAGTAAAAAATAAATCTGGATTTAATGAAACGTTCTCTATTTGCGTCACATAATCAAAATCTAATTGAAAAAAATTCGTCTCATCCTGACAACAGCCATTTTTTTCTGTTTTTTCTTCAGGATGACAGCAATTATTAGAAGAGGTCTCTTCTATTTCTAATTCACAGACACATTCTCCAAAATCCACAAAATAAGATTTTATCACCCCTTCTTTCTTACATATATGCGTATTAACAGACACTCCTATTGAAGCCATCAATACGGTTAACATCAGAAATATTGAAACTAATCTTTTCATTACTGAAGCAAATATATAGAAAATTGATTCTTTTGGTTAGGGCTTAACATAAAAATAACAAATACGCTAAATAACGGAGGTGTAATATCTTATATTATTTAACACCAATGTTTACGTGCCAGAAAACTACAGATTAAGTAATTTATCCCAAATTTGATTTTAAAATTATCAAGAGATAATAACACCAACCAATGACCAAGAAGAATCAATACAAATAGCACCAGCAAAACCGCTATCACCTATTGGTTCATTGTTGCCTTTTGTAATAACTGTTTTATAGTCCACAATCACCGGCAGCGCATTTACTCATGTATAAAATCATACCTTCTAGCGTAAATTCATTTGTGCCTGTATTTTCAAAATGTATTGTTACATAAGTTCCGTTTCCACCTTGAATTCTGTTTGCAGTGGAAAAAACTTCACTATATGACGCAAATCCATTTGGATCTATTGAATTTCGCAATGTAGGAGTGTTTGTTGATGTTGAGTTTTGATATACGTATACCATATCGCAAGGATTACTGTCAAAATTAACCGAATATGAAGCAATATAATATCCTTTTGGTATCATCATGCTTGCATAAGCATCTGTACCTCCATAAACCCTGATGGTATTGCCTCTTGATGAACCTGATGAGCCAGTATTCATGCTCCAGTTCCCAGTGCCGGTAGATGCTCTCAAGTCAGATGGTTGAGTGGCCACTACTTCTTGTGCTGAAAAACAAACGATAATATGCAGTGAACAGAATAATAATGTGTTTTTAAGCATAGGTTAAACTGTTAATTTGCTGTAAGATAGCAAAAATTATTTAATTGTGTGTATCTGTGGGGAAAAAAGGAATCCATATTATTAAATCTGACCAACCGAAATATGCGAACGCTTAACCTTACAAAAGAAACATTGATAATTGCAATGATACTGGTTATTTGATTAATTCTTTAAAAGAAAAATTGGTATTGAAAAGTACTATTAATTGGGCAAAAGTTTTTGGATTAAGCGCAGCAGATTCAAACCCCTAAAGTTATTTTTATATGGCTACACCATTAAACCCGATTAATAGCCTTGTACTGTCAATTCTTATCTATAATATGTACAACTTTTACTTTTGTACTACCCTGCTAGAAGTCATATTTATCTAAGTAGAAAAAATATGATTTTTAGACATGAAAGAAAAGCATATAAATATAGTATTTGGAAGTGTAAAAATAGTATGATTCTATTAAAGTTCATACCTTAGTGCTTCAATGATTCAAGCCAAATTAGAAAATACTGCAACCGTACTCGATGTTGAGGATATGACCTGTGCCAATTGCGCTATTGGGGTTGAAAACCAATTGAAAAAACTAGGTGCAGATGACATCAAAGTCAATTTTGCACTAGGTGAAGCTTCTTTTGTTGCTCCAAAATCAATTTCGCCAGACGAAATTGCTAAAATTATTACGAACATTGGTTATAAATCGCGTATTCGAGAAAATGATAAAGATGAAAAGCAAGGACTTTCCTCTATCGAAAAAAAGTTTTGGTTTAGCTTGTTTTTTACCCTGCCATTGATAGCGCATATGTTTTTACCAAATGATTCTTTTATGCAGAATCCCATTTTGCAGTTTGGTTTGGCCTGTCCTGTTTTTATTTTAGGAGTTTTTCACTTTGGAAAAAGTGGATTATCCTCATTGCGAAACGGTGCACCTAACATGGATGTTCTTATTTTTATTGGTTCAGCTTCTGCTTTCTTCTACAGTATTTGGGGTGCATACATATCCTATGGAACTTCTGAAACACACAACTTTCTGTTTTTTGAAACTTCTGCTTCGATTATTTCTTTGGTATTTCTTGGTAATTTGCTTGAACATCGCTCCATAACCAAAACAACATCTGCTATAAAGGACCTATCTGCTATGCAAGTCAAAACTGCCATGCGATTCAATTCGAAAGGAGAGGCGGAGGAAATTACTTACAACGCTATTCAAGTTGGTGACTTACTTTTGGTAAATACAGGTGATGTAATTCCTATTGATGGAATTATTATTGAAGGAAATGGAACCATAGATGAGTCGATGATATCTGGAGAAAGTATTCCGATAAATAAAGAAAAAGGACATAAAGTTATCGGAAGTACAATACTTACTGACGGAAATATAATCGTTCAAGCAGAAGCCATTGGTCAAAATACGGTTTTATCAAAAATCATTGACCTAGTCAAAAATGCACAACAGGACAAACCAAACATTCAGCGATTGGGAGATAGAATCAGTGCTATATTTGTTCCTGTAGTGCTTGGTATTTCATTCACAACATTTCTACTCAGTAAATTTGGCTTGGATTTAAGCACACAACAAAGTATGCTCCAAGCTATAGCCGTTTTGGTTATTTCTTGCCCTTGCGCAATGGGGTTGGCGACACCAACAGCCGTTATGGTAGGAATTGGCAGAGCTGCAAAAACAGGTATCCTGATAAAAGGTGGTAGTACTCTGGAAGAGTTAGCGAAGACAAAAACCATTATTTTTGATAAAACAGGAACTTTAACAACGGGTAAGTTCACAATCAAATCTCTCAATGTAATAGACGGAAATAAGCAAGAGATTATTGATTTACTTTTTAACATAGAAGGAAGAAGCGCGCACCCGATTGCCAAATCAATTGTAGAGAACTTAAAAACGAAAGCGAAAGGAATTTCGCTCTCAAATATTGAAGAAATAAAAGGAATTGGACTCTCTGCAACCGACGAAAGCAGCAATAAATGGAAAGTGGGATCATATAGAATAGCTAGTGAATTGACAGATGATAAACTTCATGAAGTTTACATATTAAAAAACAATAAACTAATGGCAACATTAGATATCGAGGACGAAATAAAACCCCAAGCAAAGGAAATAATAACCGAACTTATCAATCAAGGTATTCAAATTATCCTTCTAAGTGGTGACAGAAAAAGTAAGTGTGATGCCGTTGCGCAAAAACTAAATATTCAAACTGTTTTCGCTGAGCAACTTCCGAACGAAAAATTGACCAAAGTTGAAGAATATAGTTCCAAAGGAAACACGGTAATGGTTGGAGATGGCATTAATGATGCACCAGCGCTTGCTCGTGCTTCTGTTGGCATCTCTTTTGGTAACGCAACGGATGTTTCAATAAATACAGCCCAAGTCGTGCTATTAGGCACCAACGGAATAGATAAATTAACCGAAACACTACGCCTCAGTAAGCTTACTTTCAAAACCATTAAACAAAATTTATTTTGGGCTTTTTTTTACAATATGTTGGCAATTCCGGTAGCGGCTTTTGGATTTTTAAGTCCAATAATAGCAACAGCGACCATGGGCCTTTCGGATATAGTGGTAATAGGAAATTCAATATTATTGAAAGTAAAAAAATGAAATTAATCACAGAATTATACTGTTTTTACTTATCAACACAATGTTTGGTTGTAAAATGGTGTATTTTGAAAAACCACAACCTAGAGACGGAAAATCATTATCCTCTTTTCCGAAAAAATTTAGAAACAGCTGGACAAACGAACTAAACACTTATTTTTCTGATGGTTTGCATCATACCGTTGCTGATCAAATCGCCCCGCAATACATAGCTACATTTATATCAAAATTTACAATTAATAAGCAGAATATTGTCATTAATGCATCAAAAAAAGTATCTTCGTAGAAAATTAAATCGCGTAATAATGAAATATATTTTATCAGCAGCTTTACTTTCTTTGATGACCGTGGTTACATTCTCTCAAACCACAATTGAAGGAACGTATTTACCGGTTAAAAACACAAGAATATTGCAAGTATGGGACACAGCAGCTACTACGATGCCTATTCCAACTTCTGGAGCTAACCAAATATGGGACTATTCCAATGGATTCTCCAGCATTATGGATACTTTTGAATTAGCTGTCAAAGACCCTTTAGCTACTCCTCACGCCTCGTATTTTCCTGACGCTACTCATGCTTCTTTTTTGAGATCTCCCTTTGCACTTGCCGATTCTCTTTGGCTTTACTTTACGGTTGATACAATTGGATTAAGAAATTTAGGCTACTATTCCGATAAAGCAAGTTCACCAGGTTTGGTAACATCTGACCCTACGGAATTTGTTTTACCTATGGCTCTCGATTACCTGGACACTTTAGTTGATTACAGCCGTTATGAGGGGCTTCTCACTTATTCGGGAACTCCGGTCAAGGTGGTAAGAACAATGCTAAAAACAATGATAGCTAGTGGATATGGAACGTTGCACACTCCAGACGCCAGTTACTCGGATGTAATGCTTGGAAAAGAAGTAATCAATCAAATAGACTCCATCTTTATTGACCTTGGAGCCGGCAATTATGCTTTCTTTTCAGCGAATGATGATACTACGCATAGATTCCATTTTTTAAGAAATAATACATTTGCAAGTACACACGTAATGCAAATTAATACAAATGCTGCTGAAACCAATGTTACCTATGGTTGGTATACTTTACCTGTAGATTTTGGATCTATAGAAGGAACAGTCTTCGACACTACAGGGTTCCCTGTTACAACTGGCGAAATGTATCTATATCGTGAGAATTCTAATTTTACCAAAAATGACATTTTAGCCACCACTAACATACACAATAATGGAACTTATCAATTTGATTCTATCCCTTACGGAGAATACAGAATAGCTGCAAGACCCGATTTAGCATCATACCCACATGTGTTTACTACTTACTATGGAGATACTACAGACTGGGTAAATTGTCAAACAGCGGTTACATCTGGAGATACAGCAGGAATTGATATCAATATACTCTATGGTGATGCTCAAACCGGATCAAGTACGTTAGAATGAAATCTTTCATTGAATACCTGGTTAAAGAATAATGACCCTGTACCAGGTATTGATATTATTGTTGAAAGAGACCCAGAAGAAGAACCGGTTATAGAAACGAATACAGATATCTTTGGCGAATTTGGTATTCCTGCGCTTGATGATGGAGATTACAAAATTTGGGTTGATATGCCAGGTCTTCCTATGGCTGGAACTTATAGCTTTACAGTCACTAATGGTTCAGTAGTAAGTGGCTTAGACTTTCAAGTTGGAGCTGATGAGATTTTCCCAACAAGCATGGTTATTACCTCAATAAATCAATCTATTATTAATCAACCTGGAAGAGTTAACGTTTATCCGAATCCTTTTGTAGGTAATACGGTTTTAAATATTGACACTAAATCTGAATTAAAAATCAGCATAGATGTTTTTGATATCACTGGTAAGTTGGTTCACAAAGTAGTTCAAAACCAATTGAACATAGGATCTACCAACTATACAATTAATGGACTAAATGAGGCAGGATTATATTTGGTTAAAGTTACTCTTGGAGATAGTGTTGAGTGTTTAAGAATCGTAAAAAAGTAAAACTTATAAACTATTGTAAAAAAGGACTTTCACTAGTCCTTTTTTTATTTACAATTCAGTGAAAAGATTTAAATTTCATATAATTTTATTGTTGGTTTTGAACCACCTGAATTTAAGTAGTCAAGTATACAACTTTAAAAATTATAATTCAGATGATGGAATAAGCAACACCACCATTCTTGACATAACGCAGTTAAAAAGTGGAGAAATATGGATCGGCACAAATGAAGGCGGAATCAACACATTTGACGGAAACTCTTTTCAGTCAATTACAAAAGAAAATGGTTTAGTTGACAACGTTATTTATGACTTTCTTCATGACGAAATAGGTAACATATGGATTTCTACTAATAATGGAGTGAGTATATACAACGGAAAAACGTTTGATTCTATCCCTTGTTTAGACACACTAGTGCATAAAAGAATATATAAAACCTTTATTGATTCGAAAAAAACTGTTTGGTTTTGCACGGGAGAAGGCTTAGCTCAATTAAAGGACAGCAGCATTGTTAAATTTCATTCCGGAAATGATATCCTTGATGCAACTCCAATCATATTTTGTAATGAAGATCATGCAGGAAATATTTGGCTAGGAACTATGGGTGAAAATTCATTCCAAATATCTCCAGATGGTAAAGTAAAACAGTATTCTTTGGAAAGAGAAATGAAGTATACCTTTTCTATATTTCATCCCAATGACACAACAACATGGTTTTTAACTTATAAAGGATTATTTGCATTAACGGGAGATACTATTGTAGAAAAAAAAATCAACGCTTTTGAGGAATATAGCAGCACTTATTTTTACCATTGTTATGAAGACCATGATGGAAATTATTGGTTTGCCACCAAGAAAAGAGGTGTTTTAAAATTAAGCGGAACAAAGGAGAAATTATTTACAGAAGCAAATGGGCTAGTCGATAACATTTGCTGGAGAATTTTCCAAGACAGAGAAAATAATATGTGGTTTGGTGGCAAAACTAAAGGGATATCAAAATTGCCTAATGAAACATTTGAATTGACAAATTCAGACTTTGGTTTACCAAATGATAACGTCCAATCCGTCTTCACAGACAGTAAGGCTAAAATATGGATTGGCACTAGGAATGGACTTTTTAACCAAGGCAATACATTAGGAGACATTATATCCGAGAAAAAAAACAAACCTCTTTATAATGATATTCGATCAATAAATGAAGATATTGATGGTAACATACACATAGTTATGGGCTCTGGAGTTAAAATAATCAATGATTATACTTCAAAAATATATGAGTTAAATGATGCTGACATATATTTCAAAGGTTACTGCTCATATATGGATAGTGAAGTTGAACTATATGGGGGTGTAAATGGTATCGGAATAATTGAAGGTGATAACCTGAAAATTATTAATGACTCCCTACAAATGCCTGAAACTCCTGTATTGGACATTGAAAGAGATCATCAAGGTGTTTTTTGGTTTGCTACAGACGAAGGGTTAATTAGTTATGATGGTACCTCAACTACCTTGTACAATGAAAACCATGGGATTCCTTCAATAAAAATGAGATGCATAATAAAAGACAAGGCCAATAATTTATGGATAGGATCCAGTGAAGGTATATATATCTATTCAAAAGGGAAATTTACGCATCTTTCTGATAAAGACGGATTAAGTAATAATACAATATACTCTCTATGCTTTGACAATAATGACCAATTATGGGTTGGACAGCGTGATGGAATCGATAAACTAATCCTAAATAAATTCGAAATAAGTAAAGTTAGGCACTACAGCGAAGGTAAAGGCTTTCTTGCAAACTTTTGCAATAACAATGCAATAACACTAGATTCTGAAGGAAGGGTTTTAATTGGGACAGACAAAGGACTGCTAACATATAACAAAGAATTTGATCAATTCAACTCCTTGGAATCAATTACAATGATAACGGACATCAAGTTATTTTCTCAACCTACAGATTGGCGCATATTTTCTGATACTCTAGATGAAAGAGGATATCCCATAGGCATTGAATTGGGTTACAATCAAAACTATTTCACTTTCGACTTTAAAGCTATTTGCCATAAAAATCCAAGTGCGGTTCGATATAAATATATGCTTGAAGGGCTCGATAAAGAATGGATTTTGACAGAAACAAAAAAAAATGCTGCCTATCTTAACTTAAAACCAGGAAGCTATACTTTTAAAGTTATCTCTTCGAATGACGAAGGAATTTGGAACAAAAACCCTGTTGAATTTTCATTTACCATTCTTCCCCCGTTTTGGCAAACTTGGTGGTTTTACTCCTTTTGTTTTATTGCATTTTTATCTGCTGTATATTCCTATTTAAAGATTAAAGCCTCGAATAGACTGATTAAAAGATCGAATCAGATGGTAACAGAACAAAATAAGATTAATGAAGAGAAAAACCATGAGATAATTGACAGCATAAAATATGCTAAAATAATTCAAGAAGCTATTTTACCAAATAACTCGTTAAAAGAGGAAATGCGTAATTGCTTTGTTTATTACAAACCAAAAGATATTGTTAGTGGTGACTTTTTCTGGTTTAAAAAATTCAACAACAAATTCCTTCTAGCTGCGGTAGATTGCACAGGCCATGGTGTTCCAGGTGGTTTTATGAGTATGGTTGGTCATTCAGGCATGAATAGTGCCGTAAACGAACACAATTTAAGAAAACCTTCAGAAATATTAGAACAACTCTCTGCTTACGTAATTGAATCTTTCAATGATGAGGAGGGTGAAGGTGCTATTAAAGATGGAATGGATGCATCGCTGTGTTCGATAGACCTAGAAAACAATATTGTAGAGTTCTCTGGCGCGAACAACCCGCTTTACATTGTACGTAAAAATAACAATGCGGTTATAGACACAAAAAACAACACTCTAAATATCAGGAAATTAGATAATTTATACGAAATAAAAGGAAATAGAAGACCAATTGGTCCCTCTGAGCAAAACAAGCCATTTGTAAATCATTCTATAAAACTGGAAAAAGGAGATTGTATTTATTTCTTTACTGATGGTTATCCAGATCAATTTGGAGGGCCAAAAGGCAAAAAATTCATGTATAAGTCTTTTAAAAAGCTTCTTATTTCAGTTGCTAATGAGCCAATCGAAGAGCAACTGAGATTGCTAGATAAAAGGTTTGAAGAATGGCGTTCAGAGCATGAGCAAGTGGATGACATTTGCGTAATAGGCGTAAAGTTTTAGCACTCTTTTGGAAAATAAAAAAACTTCCTTTACCCGAGCTATAAGGCACATATATTTCTCTGCTATGCTCGAGAGGGTAGTTAAGAAAACAAACTATTTAAGCTCTTCGTTATAAAACACCTTATAATAATGCATTCCTTTCTGGTCATCATAACCTCTTTCGACAAATTTCCCCATCGAATCAGGATCATCAAAATTGAAACGAAGTTGAATATTTGTGTCTAACTGAATAGCATTTTTAATCGTTCGCTTCTGTTTTTCTAAAACAAGTTGTGAAACTTGAAAAGAATCTGAAATTTCTAACTCATACTCTTCTTCAAAAGCTTTTTTATAATCTTTAAAATCTCCTCTGGTTTCTTCATCTGAAAACAACACATCACTAAAATCATCAACAGAAACTTCTTGACTACCCTCTACAAAGCGGATAGAATGATTTACAAAATCAATTTCATCCTTGCGTGTCTCATTGCCTATCACATCTTTAGCAAAAGATTTACATAGACCTAAAAAAGCATCTGTCTCATAATTCTCATCATGAATATAATCTATTTTTAAAAAGTCTTTTTTCCAGTATTCTGCATCGTAATTATTATTGTCAACGGATAAAATTTTCAGGCCATCCTCAGTCTCTAGAATCAAACAACCTTTATCTAATTTCTTTACACTAATGCCTTTTTCAGTATTAATGGTCAGCTTCTTATTCTTCTCCTCCACTTGCAAAAAAGCATCTTTTCTTTCCGATTTAAAGATACCTATCGCTTTTACCTGTTCACCCAAGTGATGCATCTCATCAAAATAAGCAATAAACAAATCTCCCGTTTTAATATGCGGATGATTGGACTGGTCGAATAAGTGACGAAGTATCAATACAGAGTTCTCAAAAAAAGAAGACTTATCTGAAAAAATATTTTCACTTATTCCATTAAGGGGATTGTAACTTAAATCAACATCATGAACAAAATGAAATTTTTCTGTAATTTTTGCGAATGGTTTCAGAAAATAATCAGTTAACAATTGAGATAATTCATCAGTAAGCTTGACCGGTTCTTGAGAAACAAAGATGCTTTCTCCTTTGTGCTTATTGCCTACTCTGTGAATTGCTAGCTGACCTAAATTGGCTGTTTCTACGTTTATCATTTGTCCATTTTTTACGAGTGGACAATAATACAAAAAAGCTATTGGCTTGAAAGAAGATGTTAATAAATTAGAAGAAAGTGAATGCAAACACTATTACATATTAGTATGATGCTTGAGTGCAATACAATTACTTTTCATTTCTTTCAAATGAATCGAGACTACTATTCATAGCGAAGTAAACTAATAGAGCAAATAAACTTATTGTAAGTTTTAACAAAATTGTATTTTCAGTAAGAAACATTCCAATTATGATGAAAAGACAAATATCCCTAATGAGCCTATATACTATCTCCATATCTTTGTTTTAGTTTATAAAAATTAACTAAAGCTTTTACTTGTAATCGGTTTTATCTAAATGATTTTACTCTAAAATAGCAAAAAAATATTATTCAGACCCACATTAAAAGTAATACCTTCGGCTATTACGAATATAAAGACACTATGGTACAGTGCAGGTGAGCGGAGATAAAGTTATCACCAACTTCATTTTAATAAGAAATATTCTATAGAATTTTAAGCAACAGTTTCCCCCTTGCCTAACCTAGCTAGCAATTTTACATGACTGACTACAGCATCGGTAAATGTTTCCTTTGAATAATAGGGCACACCGTATTCTTCGCAAGTTGCTTTTACAATTTTAGAAATTTTTGGATAATGGATATGACAAATGGTTGGAAACATATGGTGCTCTACTTGGTAATTCAAACCTCCCATATACCAACCTAAAACATTGTTTTTAGGCGCAAAATTGGCTGTCGTTTTAAACTGATGGATTGCCCAATTGTTTTCTAAACTACCCTCTTCATCGGGCTCTGGAAACTCAGTGTCTTCTATTACATGAGCTGGCTGAAAAACCAAAGCTAAAATAAGTCCTGCAACGAAATGTTTTACGAAAAAGCACAAGAACCAAAACCCGAAAGAGATCTCCATGAAGTACAGTGGTAAAAAAGCGAACAAAAATAAATAAACAATTTTTACCGCAAAAATTTCTAGTAAGGCCATCCCTAGTGATTTGCCCTGCGCTTTCAGTAATTCATCTTTCTTGAAAGATGCTATTTGGACAAAATCCTTCGCCACCACCCAGTAAAATGTCATAAGACCATAAAAAAACCAGGCGTAAATAATTTGGAACTTTTGAAATTTAAAATGTGGTTGTCTTGGTGAAAATCGCATTAGCTTACCTGTATCAATATCTTGATCCAAATCGCTTACATTGGTGTAAGTATGATGCAAAACATTGTGTTGAATTTTCCAATTTAAGGCATAACCACCTGCAAAATTAATTGTCATTCCTAAAATTTTATTAACCATTTGGTTTTTGGAATAAGAACCGTGATTTGCATCATGCATTATTGTCAGCCCAACACCAGCCATACCTATTCCCATAAACACCCATAACAAAACTTGAACAAATGGGTTAGGCACTAAACCTGCTAACATCAAAACCAATGGAGTAAAAAAGGAAATTAAAATAATCGCTGTTTTCCATTTCATTCTGGCATTTGCAAACTTTGAAATATTATTTTCTTTAAAATAACCATTTACACGCTTCCTCAAAACCTTATAAAATTCAGGCTTATCTTTTGTATTAAATCTTACTGTTTTTAAAGTCATAGCTCAAATTATTGTTGTATGAGTGCAAAGATAAATCATTTTATCTCCGTATTTGCTGATACAAAACATAATTACTAACATTTTTTTGAACCATATGCTGTAATTACACCCAAAAAACATAGGCTTTTAAGGCTATTTTGGATAATAAATTTTCTTAAAATTACTATTTAAGATTAAGAATATAATTTTTTAGATAAGTTTACTTGATACTGGTTTTAATTTTAAATGTGAGAATATAAAACTAGCTTTGTACAAGCTTACATATGAGAAAAAAGAAACATATTATCCTCTATGACGGTGAATGTACCTTCTGCAGTTTTTGGGTGAAATTTGTACTTAAACGCGACAAGAAAGATCAATTTCGCTTCGCTTCATTGCAGTCCATGGCGGGAATTTACTACACTAATATGTATGACATCAATGAAAATGTAGATTCTGTTGTTCTCATTCATAAATCCGGAAACTCTTTAATCAAGACAAATGCTGTATTTGAAATACTTTATCTGCTTGGTGGCTTAGGTAAATTTTTATACGGACTTAAAATTTTTCCAAGATTTACTCGGGATTTCTTTTATGATATAATCGCCAAGATGCGCTATAAATTATTTAGACAAAAAACATGTGAATTACCTTTGAATACTGACTATAAAAATAAATTCTTGTGACAAAGCAATTTCTAACAGCTGAATACAATCAGGAGGATCGTTTAACTCCTTTGAGGCCTTTTCAATTGGGAGTAAAATAATTAAATCAGATATAGCTCCACTCATTTTTTCTAAGACCATTATTTTATTCAGTTAATTCTTTTTTTGGTTTCGTTTAACTTTTATTTGAAATCATAAAACAATGCATTAACTTTGTACACCATGTGTATAAAAACAATTTTAGTTGGCTTATTTTTCCTAACTACCTTTAACTTCGCGGCTCAAACGGTAGAACAACAAAATTTTATCAACGACCTAGATATTTTTGTTGAAAAAAAAAAGAAAGATTTCAGTTCTTTTGAATTGAATTTCCTCGAAACAATTGAAGACATTGAACTTACCCAAGATCATCTGACATGGAGAGCTGAGCACCTTAAAAATTATTTGGAAAAAAGCAAAGATAATTTGACAGATGAAGAAATAACAGATTTTGAGATTAAATTTGAAAACTACAGAGAACTATTAAAACTTTGTAAAGAAAAGACAAGGTCTGTATATTTAAATAAAAAAAGGAGATAACAGATCAGATAGTTAAAGGAAATCTTGAATGGAAGAATCTTAATGCTAATTCTTTTAAAGTTGAATTATTAAATGAAAAGTTTGATAAGTTGAATCCAACAGAGAAGAGAGTATTATAAGAAATAAAGTTATAGTTATGAGGGATGAAAATCTAAAGCAATTGACTATAGTCGACTCAGAAATTAAAAAAACTGAAATAAACCTTGAAAACACTCAAGAAAAAAAAATAAAAAGTTTTGCCATGACAACAAATATACTTTTTGGACACAATAAAATCATTAAACTTTCAATCATTTTATTCTTGTTTGTATTTCAACTCAATTTTGAGGGGTGGAGTCAGACTGTTTTAGATTTGCCAAGCAATACTTCATCTTATACTGTACCGACTTCAAAATGGAAAGTGGGCCCCGTTTACACTAACAAAAATTACTATTGTGCTGCTAACCTTTATCTATCATCAGAGATTGGAACCTCAGGATCAATAACTAACCTAGAATATTTGTTTTACCACGTTAGCCCAGCATCTGTAACTTCAAGAGAAATTGAGGTTTACATGGGAGAAATTCCCTCGAGTACTTTATCGTATAATGTGTTAGACAGTTACAGCGAGGGATTTATAACGTCAGATAACATGACAAAAGTATTTGACGGACCAATATCGCTTATAGGCCCAACTGGGGCCTATGTATGGGAATCTATACCACTCGATACTCCTTTTTCTTACGGGGGAAGTGACAATCTTGTAATCATGTATTATGATAAAACTGGGGCAACAACAGGAACAAATTCATATTCCGTTCAAGTCAGCACAAATGACAACCGATCTTTAGGTAAATCTTGGGGTTCTTCTGCAAGAGATACAGAAAACCCTGGCTTTGCTCTAATAAAGACACATGTCCCAAGAATTAGACTTACCTTTACTTCGGCTCCTTCATTATCTTATAGCTCCTCCACATATTGTATTTCTGACTCTGATCCAACTCCTACCTTATCTGGAAATGCTGGAGCAGGTACTTATTCCTCAACGACAGGGCTGTCAATCAATAGCTCCAGCGGTGCTATTGATCTTTCTGCTTCTACTCAGGGTTCATTTACAGTCACATATACTGATACGGATTCTCAAACAGCAACTTTTGATGTATCGGTTTCTGAAAATACATTTTATGTTTCTACAACTGGATCAGATTCTAATAATGGTTTATCTACAGGATCAGCTTTTGCTACAATTCAGAAAGCAATTGATGTATCTAATTCATCTTGTGGTACTCTTACAGTTTATGTTGCTGATGGGACCTATAATGAAAATGATATTGACATTGATGAATCTATTAACATCATTGGTGAGAGTGAATCAGGAACTATCATTGATAATAATGATGTTAGCGGAGAATATTGCTTCAAGGTAACCACTGATGAGGCTGATGTGAGTATTAAAAATATTACAATTAGAGATTTTAAAGGTGATGCAGGTTGCGCTTTTAGATCGTATAAACATGATAATAAAGTTGTTTTTGATGCTGTAACTATTAATAGCTGTTATGTTCTATCTTCAGCAACTTACGATGCTGCTGTTTTCATTTACCACGGTACAGGGGCTTCAACGAGTGATAGCATAGTGATGAAAAACTGTACCTTTTCAGATAATTATAGTGCTGCGGCAGATCACGGCACAGCGCTATATGTAGGCTCTTACAATTATGATTATGACTACTCTGTTTTAATAACCAACTGTGTTTTTGACGATAACGAGAGTGATGGTAGTGTATATAGCTATGGTGCATGTCATATAGATCGAGGTTACAGCGCTGAGGTAATTAATTGTGTTTTTAAAAATAATACAGGTCATGGTTACAATTCAGGCTTAAGCCTTCAACATATTGGAAGTTCCTCTGGAGTCGCAGGAAGGTCCAAAGTTGAAAACTGCCTTTTTTTTGACAACTCCTTGTCTTTTGCTGGTGCGGCAATGGGATTTGATTATGCGAAAGGTACTCTAACAAACTGTACTTTTGCTCAAAATTCTAATACCAACAGTGATTATTATTATGTATCGAACCTAGACATTAATAATTCAACGATAGCGGTTAATAATTGTATTTTTCAATCAGATGATTCTGGAAATGAAATGATTTCGGGTGGTACGCTAAGTTATTGCCTAATTAACGGGGGTGCTGGAGGTGACACATATACGGACGGAGGAAATAACTCCACCTCTGACCCCTTGTTCTCAGACGCTGCAAGTAATGATTTCACACTGACAAGCGCATCTCCTGCGGTTGATGCTGGCACTTCTGGTGGTCCGGCTTTAGATATTCTAGGAGTTACGCGAGATGGGAGTCCTGACATGGGATGTTATGAATACAGTCCCAACAACTGGAATGGAACGATAAGTTCAGCTTGGGTCAACTCATCTAACTGGAGTCGAGGAACAGTTCCGGGAATAAGCGAAAATATTACTATCCCAGACGTAAGCTCAGGGTCTGGAAATGATCCTATTATTACTTCTGATGTAACCTTAGGGGGTATTACAATTAATTCAGGAGCTAGCCTAACGATTTCTAGTAATTCGCTTACAGTAACCGGAACCATGGACATAAACGACAATTTATATATCGATAATGCAACAGTTAATGCGGACGGAACTTTTGATGCAACAGGAGGAACAATTGACTTTACGAATGCTAACGGTAAATTAATTTTAAGTTCAACAGTAACTTCTTTAGGTAATAATCTTGATGCTACAATGGGTACCGTTGAATATGATGGGGCTACACAAACTGTTTTTAGCGATAATTATTACAACTTAACTATTTCTACATTGGGCACTAAAACTGCCGGAGGAGCAATTAATATTGATGGTGATTTAACAACAGCAGCAACAGTAGGTAGTAAATTAGATATGTCTACTTACACCTTAAATTTAGCAGGAGATATTACAGTTGGAGCTACTGATGGTTTAGATGTAAGTGACGCTTTATCTATTGTAACTTTTGATGGTTCTAGTGAACAAATTGTAACACATGAAGGTAGTACAGGAGGATCATCAACAGTGACTCTTGTCTCAGAAGATTTCAATATTTTTTCTACAGGTTCTTTAACCGAATCAGTAAGCACTACTTCTACCTATCAAAACGTAGCTGACTGCACGAGTGAGAAGTGGGAAATAGAGTCTTCTAACAGTGATTACGCGGGTAGTTGTTTAGGATGTTCAGGCAACAGAGCTCATATAGAATATCTTGGTATCTCATGTACTCAAGACAACACAATAATTACAGCCGAATTTTCGCCGACAACATCAGCTCTTGATATAAGCTTTAATTATGCAGTGAGACATTGGGGTGGACAGTATTTTGAAGTGTATTTATACAATGTAACTGACGCCACTCAGGTCGGCACAGACCTAATTAATATTACGTCTTCGGTTGATGATCAGACATATTCTGCTCAAACCACCTTATCAGGTTCAAATTCAACATCTGACACCTATTCTCTAAGATTCCATTATTATGGCAATAATGACTATGGAGCCCAGTTTGACAACGTTCTAATTCAAGAAGATGTAACAACTTCAGGTGCCGAATTAAACAATTGTACAATTAATAAATCCGGTGGTAACATCCTACTGAACGATGAAATTTCAGTTGATGGAACTCTAACTTTCACAGCTGGAGATATCGATGCATCATCAAACAATTTAGTATTAACATCTGCTGCCACTGTAGTAGGTGGAACAGATGCATCGCATGTATTAGGAACAATGGTTAAAACAACTGCAGCAACTTCAAAGTTTACTTTTCCAGTCGGTGATGGTACTCAGTATAAGGCAATTTCCATTACTCCAGAAAACGGTACTTCTACAGAGTGGTCTGCAAAATACTTTAACACTGCTTATTCATCTACAACCCTTGGTGGTAATGCCGGTGATATTGACCATGTAAGTATTTATGAGTATTGGGATTTAGACAGGACTGGTTCCGATGCAGCAAAAGTTGAAATTCCGTGGGTTGCCCTAAACGAAATAGAAGTTTATGCTGATCTTAGATTAGCCCATTGGGATTCAGGAGCATCAGCCTGGGAAATTATCGTATCAGATGCGGTGGGAAGTAACTACTTCGGTAATTTAACCTCTCAAGGTTATCAAAATAGTTTCAGTCCTTTCACGCTAGGTAGTAGTTCATCTACCAACGTTTTACCAATTGAGCTGGTATCATTCTCTGGAGAGAAAAAGGACAATAGAAACATACTGAATTGGACCACTGCAAGTGAAATCAATAATGCTTTTTTCACAGTAGAGAAATCCTACAATGGAATAGATTTTGAATGGGTGGGAACACAAGAAGGTACATCTCCTTCTACGCAAATTATAAACTACAGCTTACCGGATTTCCATGTCCTAGAAACACTGAACTATTATCGTTTGAAACAAACAGATTTTGATGGGAAATTTGAATATTCAAATACAATTAGTATAGACAATAGAGTGGATAATTCGTTTAAAGAAATAATAGGTAGAATAAATCTGTTAGGACAAGATGTAGATGAATTTTACAACGGAATTGTAATTATTCGTTACAAAGATGGTACTTCTCAGAAATTCTATCAGTTTAAGTAAGTATTTAATTTTGTAAAATGGACGGTTTGTATCAGTATTGGCCAAAAAATTAAATTCATATGAAAAAACTTTTCCTAACCGCTGAATGGAGGAAGTTGATTCTTGTCAATTATGCAATCGATCCAGAAATTCTAAAAAAGTATCTTCCCTTTAAAACAGAGCTAGATTTATGGGAAGGAAAATGTTATGTCAGTTTAGTAGGATTTATGTTCTTAAATACCAAAGTAAAAGGCTGCAAACTACCAGGACACATTAATTTCGAAGAAGTAAACCTGCGTTATTACGTAAAGCATGATAATGGTGATGAAGTAAGACGCGGAGTTGGATTTATTAAAGAAATGGTTCCGAAACCTTTTATAGCAGCAGTTGCCAGAACTATCTATAAAGAACCTTATCAAACCCTACCAATGAAACATAGTTGGTCAGAGGGTACCGAAATAAATGTTGAATACAGTTGGAAAATAAAAGGTATCTGGAATTCAGTTAGTGTAAATGCTGAAAGCACACCCTTTTCTTTTGATGAAAATAGCGAAGCAGATTTTATAACAGAACATTACTGGGGCTATACTAAAATAAGTAACTCAAGAACAAATGAATTCGAAGTCAGACACCCTGCATGGAATATATATAAAATAAAAAATTTCGAAGTTAATGTTGACTTTGAAGCTAATTATGGAGCTGATTTTAAATTTTTAAATCAACAGCAACCATTATCTGTTATGCTCGCCGAAGGATCAGAAATTTCTGTCGGTAACAAAAGAAAATTATAATCTTCAGTGCAAATAGGCAGAGATATTTAGAAAGTATTTTCATTTGTTTCTATAAACTACGTAATTCTTACGCCCATTACACATACGTCGTCTATTTGTTCGTGGTCTCCTATCCAGTTGGTAAACTCGGCTTTAATAAGCGTATTCTGCTCATCTATTGGTTTGTCGCTTATCGATAGTAAAAAC
>JAQWQH010000258.1 GCA_029244805.1 Flavobacteriales bacterium | reverse complement strand
CAGCTTAAAATCTTCCAGCGGTAAAAACCCTATTCGCTCTTGCAGCACATTTGTCACTTTTTCAAAGTCAAATGCTTTATCTAAACTCGAAAATAGATGCCCCTTGAACAAGGAAGATGAAAATAAATGCAAATCATCACACGGACGAGGGAAGTTTTTCGCTTCACTAAATTCAGGCATCATTTTGAAAGTTCCGTCCAGGTTGTATCTTCTTCCATGATACATGCAAGCTAACTGCTTTTGCCTACCTGCATGTTCAACAACTATATTGGCACGGTGTGTACAAACGTTACTTAATGTTATAATTTCATCCTTCGCATTCTTAACAAGAACAATTGGTTCGTCTAAATACCCATCAAATAAAGTTAGTGGAAAAACGGATTCTGAAAAAGGCAATAAGTCTTTTTCCATTCCAACCCAATGCCTAGAGCGAACAAAAACACGTTCTCTAATTAAATCAAAAACCTCTTGACTTTGGTAGAATATTGCCGGTAAAGTTTCCGCCGCCTCAATATTTTCACTTATTTCTAAATCGTTAATCATCACCACTATTATTTATATAAATATAAAAAGGAATTCCAACCATTAAAAGAATAAAACCATAAAAAACAACTTCTTGCCCACAACCAATTATTACCCAAATAGAAAATACAAACGCTAGCAGTGCTACAAGAACATTGGCTTTGTTTTTCACACTCTTCGTGTCCTTATTAATCATTATCCAAAATGTAGCGATAGAAAAAAGGTAAGGTGTAAGAACGGACAATGTAGACAGTTTCATCATAAACGAAAAAGCATCAACCAAGGATTTGCTATAATTCAACATCATTAATGCTGAAGCCAATATGCTTGATATTACTATTCCAATTACGGGAGAATCATTTCTGTTAACCTTCGCAAATATTTTTGGAAACAGATTGTCTTTGGCTGCGCTGTAAGGAATTCTTCCTTGTATCAAGATCCAACCATTTAACGCTCCCAACGAAGCAATTACAGCGCCCCAAGCAAAGATCATCTTTCCTGCCCCACCCCATAACTCATTGGCTGTATCTGCAAATGGCGCACTCGAATTCTTTAATGCATCCGGTGGAATGACACTTGAAACAACAAGAAAGCTGCCGATGTAAAGAGCTGCTGTAAAAATGGTTCCGTAAATAGTAGCTTTTTTTATGATTTGATCTGCATTTGCAATTCCTTTTGAGGGTATTGTAGCACTTTCCATTCCGAGAAATGCGAAAAAAGTTAACGTTGTGGCTGCAGTTATACTTTCAAAACTAACAGAAGCTTCTGCTGCCCAAATTTCTAAATTCGATAGATCCATATAAAAAATCCCAACTATTGCTAAAAAAACTAATGGAGCTACTTTAAGTACAGTTGTTAAAAGCTGCACAATTCCAATCGTTTTTATTTCCTTGGTATTTATCCATGTAAAAAACCAAACAAATGCTAAACCAGTAATAATGGAATTTAGAGCGCTAGCACCAACAATTGGAAATATTACACTCAGGTAGCTCACCAAAGCTACTGCTATGGCCGCATTTGTTGACCAAATTGAAATCCAATACCCCCAAGCAACTAAATAGCCTGGAAACCTACCAAGTCCAAATACTGTAAAGGCATAAGGACCGCCCTCAGAATTCTTTAAATGCTTACTTAGATATCCAAATATTATTGAGAGTAAAATTGCTCCAAATGCAGAAAAGAGCCATCCAAAAACGCTATTCAAACCATAAATAGCCAATGTAACCGGAAGCAAGAAAACACCCGAACCAATCATATTACCTACCACTAAAGAAGTAGCGGGCCAAAATCCTATTTTATCTTGGGCTTTCATTTTTTCAAATATTGAAAAATATATTTACTAATGCACTAACCAATAGCAGAATAAATCAGAAAAAGAATGAATATCAGAGAACGTAATCTAAAAATCAATATTCAATTGGACTCCCACAGGAAAAATTTAGAAAACCAAAATAATTCCAATTAAAACTTAAATATTACAAAGAAATCAGCGACAATAATTATTTTGTTTGGTAAATTAGTAAAAAAATTAAACAAAAATATAAATACCTTTACAGCTAGATTTTGAATATTATACAAACCAAACTATTATGAACAAAACAGCAATTGTCCGATGCGAACATTTTAACTCCGCCCACAGGTTGCACAACCCTCATTGGAGTGAGGAAAAAAATCAAAAGATTTTTGGCAAATGCAATAATCCCAATTATCATGGACATAACTACGACTTGGAAGTTAAAGTTATTGGAATTTGCGACCCCTCTACCGGTTATGTGATTGATGCAAAAGTCCTATCTGATTTAATAAAAGAAAAAGTGCTGGATAGGTTTGACCACAAAAACCTCAACCTAGACACAGAGGAATTTAAAACCCTAAATCCAACTGCAGAAAACATTGCAATGGTCATTTACAATATTCTAAAGCCAGAACTAGACAATGAACTAGACCTGAAAATAAAGCTTTACGAAACCGCTAGAAACTACGTTGAATACCCACACAGTTAAATTGTGAAAAATTTTGAAGACAACATAAGTTTTTCTAATTTAGGAATTTACAAGTGTTAATCAATTTGGCATAAAGGTTATGAGTATAAAAATGATTGTTGAAGACATCTACGAATTAGATGATTTTGGAGCCGCCGACAAGGTAGAAAGAATTGAAGGAACATACGATGGTAAAGTATTTGAATTAGACAGAGTATATTCTGAATACAACGAAGAAGATGAGACCTATGGATTAATTGAGGTAGAATGGTATGATGGAGATTCGTCCCTTACAGACGAAGAACTTGAAGAGACTATCATAGAAAGATTCTGGGATATGGATTATGATGAAACAGACTAAAATAAGGTTAATGTAGTAACCAATGACTGTTATTACGAGTCCTATTTATTAAATTTCATGTAAAAATGGAAAAGCAAAGAGATAAAAGCTCCAATGAAGTAGAAATATTAATTTATGGATCTGGTGTAAAAATTCTTTATGGATGCATGGACCTAGAAAATTACAAAGCTCTTGAAGAGCATAGTGATGGTTATCTAGAAAATATACTTTGGGACAGTGACAAACTGTATGAACTAACCAAAGAAAAGTATCTTTCCATGTATGAGCTTGATAATAGCCAATCATGGCAAGGAGCAGATCTTGATGCGTACATAAAAATAACCGTAAACAATGCGGTAATTGTTAATGATAGGTTTGATGAAGTTTTTGATGTAAAGAAAGTTTTAGATTATTCAAAAAGAGCTAATTCCGACTTTGGTACTGAAAACTATATACGTTTCACGAAAAAGCCCGCTGCTCAGTCAACCATTATTGGTGATTCCAATATTAAAGGAGAAATCATTAAATGTAACTTCAAGACAGAAGAGGCTTTTGACACTGAAAATTTAAACTTCTTAGTATTAGATGCTGAACATGAGGGCTATTCTAAATTTGTGGATTCTATTTATTACAAAGGGAAATTCATTGATCACAATGGCAATAGCTCATATGATGAACAAGGCTGGACTTTTAATGTCTCAAAACCTACAATTCAGGATGAGGATGATCAATCTCAAAAAACAATTTTAACTATAAGTTTTGATTTCGATGATCCTATGGAAGTGGAAAATATAACTGAACTGATTGAAAAATTTGAATTGAAATATGATAAATTGACTGAGACCATCAACTTGCTTGACGATTTATTTGGCATGTCTCAAAAAAGCAGGTATATAGATAACATGAGCAAATGCAAAAACATAATCAGCACTTATCTTAGGAGCGATTATGTTAATGAAAAGATTGCATCCGAAGAATGGGATCAAGACTTTTTGTCTTTGATTACATATGACCGTACAGATCATATTACAATTACTGGAATTGAGGATTTTGAAGATTATGATGAGACGTTGAAATTTAAAAACATAGAAGTAAATGCTGGCATCATCGCAATGGACGAAGACTTATTGGCCATATCAGAAGATTTCTACATAGAAGCTACAGATGAAGGTAATGACCTTTATTCATCTTATTACGGCGGTGAGCATGATTCGGGGGATTTATGATACTTTTTTACAATTTACAACTGTTTTTCCAATAAAAAATCTGAGAGCAATTATATTTCTATCCGATGAGAAGAGTAACATATAAAGATGGATATATTTACAAAAGTTACTCAAGGCAGGATTTACTTGATCCTATTGAAATTATAGAAAATAGAATTAAAATTATCAATCATTTTGACGAGAGCATTCCCGGACTGCTGAACACAATCATTACTGAAGAGGAAAACAGCTATGTCTATCGTCAAAAATATTGCAAGCAGCAAAAAAAACAATTTTATGAAGAAGCTGATTTCAGTGGCCTCCTAGAAACACTCACTTATTTCCAACAAATAGGGTTTGTACATGGTGACTTAAATAGGAAAAATATCTTCTGGACAAAAGAAGGATTCAAAATATTGGATTACGAGCCCTCCTTATATCAGCTTAAAAATGGGAAGAAGCAATTTATGATAACTAAACCCTACTTCTCAAAAGAGGAGGTAAAACGAGGGGAAATTAGTTTTCTTACAGATAAAATTGCTTTTTACTACTTTATATTGCGTATTAATGGTGGGTTTTCTAATCGAAATCTTGTCGAATTAACAAAAACATTTAATCATCAAGTAGTACTTGGTATGTGCGAAAAAGATTTTGGACAGTTAAATTATAAAACAATACTTACGGTAGCTTTTGAAAATTCATAATAAATATTATTTTAGTAAAATAAATTTACTAAAATTAAAAAATAATTATGAACTATACATTTAAAGGAAATTTTGGAACGCTAGAATTAGTGGTTGATGATAATGGTACTGCTAGTGGTACTTATCAAAAAGGTGGTACCCTATCTGGCACATATAAAGATGGTGAATTTGAAGGCGAGTGGGAAAATAAAGAAATGGAAGGGCTTCTTAAATTTACCGTTTCGGAAGGTAACCTAACTGGTAGATGGAAAAAAGGAAAAGACGCTGGCCCAATGCGAGGTAATTGGTTGGGAGAGCAAATTGGTTCTCAAGCGCAAGAAGTAGAAAAAGAAAGAAAAGTAGAGTTTGATCCTAGAGATGCGGGCTGGAGTGAGGCTGAATGCCTGGCTGTTTTGATCCGACACATGATGTTAGCCGATGGTAAAGTGGAACAATTAGAAATGATGCATATGGATTATGCTATAAACTATTACAACTCGGTTAATATTCCTGTTGGCGAAGTGTGGGATGACATTGATGATAAAATGCAATCATTTGAAAGATTAAGATTAACCACTAGAGTTGTAATGGGCTGTGCATATTATTTAGCAGAAACATTAAATGAAGAGCAAAACTTCAAACTATTTAACATTCTTATTGATACGGTAACAAATGATAAAGAGCTGGCCTATATGGAATACGTGTCTTTGGAGCTTATTACCTCAGTTATTTGTCCTTCGATAGATTTTGAACAAATAGAAAAAGTACTAACTGAAGATGGTGTCACTATATTGAAGGAGTAAGTAAACATTTGAAATAAAAAAATATGAGTAAATTAGAAATTGGTTTTTGTTCAGACGTTGGATATGGTAGAAATAGAGATAAAACATGGTCTCCAGATAGATTTTGGAAATATAAATTAGAACAAGAAGGAGAACATCTTTTTGAGATAGGTCATGCTGTTGATTGGGAATTTGAAAAAGATTTTGTCTCTACAGAATTAGAACAATTTTCATCTACTGAAGGTATGGCTGAAACAGGTGAATCTTATTATATTTTTGAAGAAGAATTTTATAAAGTAGGGATCTTTTTACCTAGTTATGAAGCTGAATATGTTGAAATTATATCAATAGATGATTTGGTTAGTGCTTTGATAGATCGAGAAAGTGGCGATATACCATGGATGTTTAAAAATCATGTATGGCTTTCTAACTACGTTACAATTGACTATGTTACAAAACATTTTACACACACATAAACAAATTGTGTAATTATTACAAATACTCTCAAAATGAATTTTAATCCGACTGAATACATAAAAAACTGGAATAAGAAAGTAGAAAACTGGCAAACGGACTATTTATCTTATTATCATTCAGATATTTTAACATCTTTTTTAAAAAAAATTAAAAGTGAAAAATATAAAATGAAGCCAGAATATTTAATAGAACCATACATTGGGGATATCAATAATTGTAGTGCCGTTTTTATTAATAAAAATCCAGGTTCACCTATTCCTTCTTTACAACATTATAGAGATGGAGAATTTATCATACAACATAAAGCACACAAAGACTATTATTGTTTTTCTAAAAACTTTCCTTATTTAGATGGAACTATTGTAGAGGTAGGTGATTGGTGGTTTAAAAGAACAGAATGGGTAAGTAGATTAGCTCAAACAAAAGACATATCCATTTCTAGAAAACCTTTTGCTCTCGAAATTTTTCCCTATCATTCAAATCTTTTAGCGACATCACATATCATAATGAGTGATGATTTCTTAAAATATGTTCTTAAGAACATTATTAAACCTGCTGAATTTGCGAATAAACATTCTGAATTAGGAATAATACTATCCGTAGGTAATACATTTGAACATTTATACGAAAAGCTTGGTTTTAGAAAAATCGTTAAAATAAATCAAGACAATCATGATGAGCATAAATTGGATTGGTGTAAAAATGCTGATAATAAACCAATAAATAATGAATATAATATGTGGAAATCAAAAACGGGTGCCTATTATTTAAACTTTGTGTTTGGCGCAAACTTCAATAAACCACCCGCTAAAAAGTGGAATTTTGTTGAACAATATTTATTTACTAAATTTATTAGGTAGTAAGATGGAAAACCGATAACCTTAAAATAAATTATATTATGAGGACATTAAATACTACGCACGATTATTATCCTTTTTGTGATTTACTACATCAAAAATGGTTTGACAAAACACTTCAATTTGAGCATGAATTAAAAGAATTATTTCAGGTCGATTATTCTCCAGAGCCATA
>JAQWQH010000246.1 GCA_029244805.1 Flavobacteriales bacterium | reverse complement strand
AAAGAAGTTGAGGTTTCAAGAGAGTTGATTCCAGAAGAGCAACCTCGTAATATTGAAATACACAAAAGCCATAAAAAGAAAACCGACGAAGAGGTAAGTTATCACCAGAAAAGCGAAAAGAATTCAAAGACCAATCAAGGTGGTTCCTATAGAAGAGTAATGGCAAAAAAGTATAAGAAGCCTAAAACTAGGGGAGATAAGAATTTTGGTAAACGAAAAGGGATGAAGTAATGGCAGAATTTCAACCCAATAATCCACTTCATGGAATTAGTTTAAAAGAGATTTTACTTTTCTTAGTACAAAAATATGGTTGGGAAGGGCTCAATGAAGAGATAAAGATAAATTGTTTTTATTCCAACCCATCAATTAACTCTAGTTTAAAGTTTCTCAGAAAAACCCAATGGGCAAGGGATAAGGTAGAGAAGTTATATCTTGATTCTATTTAACTTAGATCTCAAAATTAGTATAGTTTCGCAAATAAAACGAATGGACATCAGCTTGCTAGAATGAATACCGATAAATCATAATTATCTAGAATAAATGTATTATGCAAATTTCAAATATTTGTTTTGAAATGATTGTTTAACTTTGTTTCATGGGAAATGTAATTGGTATATCTACTAGAATCAAATCAAGAGCCCCAATGGAATTATTTGCTTCAGCTAAGGTTTCTTTTGAGCATGGTGTGGGAAATGACTTCAGAGGATTGAAGAGAAATGGCAGGCAAATAACAATAATGTCATTAGAAGGATGGGAAGCTGCATTATTAGATCTTGGTAAAGATTTACATTGGACCACCAGAAGGGCAAATATTTTGGTTAAAGGAATAGATTTGCACAATACTACTGGAGAGGTTTTAAAAGTTGGTAGCTTTTTAGTTGAAATTACTGGGGAATTAATTCCCTGTCATAGAATGGATGAGCAAATGGCTGGTTTGACAAAAGCTTTGACTCCAAACTGGAGGGGTGGAGTAACTTGCAAACTTTTGCGTGAAGGAATAGTGAACGAAAATGACCTAGTAACCTTTGTTGATAACACTGCGCAGGCGCTCGAAGCTTTTTAATAATTATTTGAAACGTTGTTACTGCATTAAATTTGTATTGTTTACTCTATTTTTTGGCATAAGTTTTAGTTCGTGCAGGTTTACCTATTTGCTAATTCCTTAATAGTTTTAAAAAACTTATTTGAAATGGACTCATTATTACAGTGTTGCCCAGCTGTAGCCACTTCTTTCCCGTTTATAATTGTTGCCTGTTGCATCGAAGCATCAGAGGAGTAAAGAATTGTGGAAGCCATATTTTCGATGGAAGATGTTTCAATTAACGGAGATTTGTCGTCATAGATAATGGTATTTAAGGGTTTTCCAACTTCAAAGAATTGCTCTTCAAAATTATTCATAGCTTTTCTGCCAGCCGTTGAAGCCATTTCAAAAGCAAATAAGCCGCTGTCACCCTGATCAGCAGAATTGAAAGTATTTCTTTTGTGCGAGACTAATCGTTGTCCGTAATCAAGTAAGCGGAGCTCTTCTAAAGGATTTAGGCCGACATGACTGTCGGTTCCGATACTCCATTTCCCTCCAAGTTCTTGGTATTTGCGTAAAGGGAAAATACCATCACCTAAATTCCCCTCTGTAGTTGGACAAAGAACTACGTTGGCTCCGGACTGTGCAATAGATGCAGTTTCATTTTCTGTAAGATGCGTGGCATGTACCAAGTGAAAACGATCCGTTAATGCAACATTTTCAGCTAACCATTCAACAGGTCTTTTGCCTAAGTATTCAATGGAATCTTCAATTTCTTTTAGCTGTTCTGAAATATGAATATGAAAGGGAAGGTTTTGAGGACCAAATTGAGCAATTTCAGCAATATGATCTGGTTCAACACCTCTCATGGAATGAATACCAATAGCTATATTTGCTCCCTTATAGTGTTTGCAAACTGATTGACTTGCATCTAAAAGCTTCATGTAATCATCAACTGATGAAGAAATGAATCTTTTTTGTCGTTCATTCGGTGTAACACCAAAACCTCCTTTTTGATAAAAAATTGGAACGAGAGTAATGTTTATACCTACAGTTTCCGCAGCAGCAACCAATCGGCTACCCATCTCGGCTAGATTATCATAAGGTTTTCCATTTTTATCGTGATGAACATAATGAAATTCTGCAACACTGGTGTATCCATGACGAACCATTTCAGCATAGAGCATTGTAGCAATGTCTTCTAGCTGGTCTGGAGAAATATTTAAAGCCAGTCTGTACATTGCTTCTCTCCAACTCCAAAAATCACCATTTGTAGTATCAGCATCATGTTTCTCTGCTAAACCGGCCATAGCGTATTGAAAAGCGTGTGAATGAGCATTTTGAAATCCGGGTAAAGCGTATCCTGCATCTACTTCATTCCCATTAACTTGGTCAATGTCGACAATGATGCCGTCTCTATCAATAGTTATGGCCATATTTTCTAGCCAGCCTTTGTTTTGTAAAATTCCTTTAAACGCGTAATGTTTCATTTCTTAAAGCTATAGTTGATTTAATGAGCTTATGAGGTTCTTGAAAATTGGAATAAGCACCTCTCTAATGTTGTTTGCTCTTTCCTCGGAGAAAGTTAATTCATCATCTTCCATATACAGTTTCTTAACCATTTCTAATTGCAATGCATGAATTCCATTTTCAGGTTTTCCAAAATGACGTGTAATATGCCCTCCTTTAAAAGGGGTATTGTGCGTAACTTCATGACCAGCTTGCTTTAATCCAATCAATGCGACTTGAATCAAATTATGGTGCGCAGTTTTCTCATCATTATTTCCTAAAATTAAATCCGGAAAATCATCTTTACGAATCGTTTTTACTGATTGGCGAATAGAATGAGCATCCCAGAGCAGGACATTGTCAAATTCCGTTTTTAAATCAGATAATAAACTTTCAATTTTATTATAGTAAGGCCAGTAATATTCTTTCAACCTTCGATCTACTTCTTTTTTGTTCGGGGTATGCTCCTCATCAATGTAGATGTCTTTTCCGAAAAAATCAGTTAAGGTAGTTAGTCCTGTAATAATTCTTCCATCATTATATAATGGCGCGCTTTTAGGGTCCCGATTTAAATCAATTACCCATCTGCTATATTTTGCATGTATTATTGTAATACCTAATTCCGCTGCAAATTCATATAATTGATGAACAAACCAATCCGTATCATCCGGTTGCTGCATCAAATCTTTCTGGTAAGCTTTTTTTAATTCAGTTGGAAATTTAACCCCACAATGCGGAACGCTTATTACAATAGGTACTCGTTGTCCTTTTGGACTTATAACATGGAATGGGCTATTCATTGATATGTTTTCTGGAATATTAGTTGGCTAAGATAGTTAGTATCTTACAAAGTAGAAATGATTTTTTATCCGGAAGAGAAAAAACAATTATATTTAGACAAAATTAATTTAAATATGTACAATTCAGACGTGGAAGCGGTTGACGCTTTAGTTGAAAAATACCAAGCATTAAAGAAGGAAATAAGTAAAGTTATTGTTGGTCAAGATGATGTTGTAGAACAGGTCCTGATTTCTATTTTTAGTGGAGGTCATTGTTTGCTAGTAGGTGTTCCCGGATTGGCAAAAACATTATTAGTAAATACTATCTCCGATGTTTTAGGATTAAAATTTAATAGAATTCAATTTACACCCGACTTGATGCCTTCAGACATTATAGGTGCTGAAATATTAGATGAAAATAAAAGATTTAAATTTATTAGAGGTCCTTTGTTTTCGAATATAATATTAGCTGATGAGATAAATCGAACTCCACCTAAGACACAGGCTGCATTATTGGAGGCCATGCAAGAAAAAGCTGTTACTACAGCTGGTCAAAGTTTTGCATTGGATAAGCCGTTTTTCGTTTTAGCAACACAAAATCCAATTGAACAAGAAGGAACTTATCCGCTACCGGAAGCTCAATTAGATCGATTTATGTTTAATGTATGGGTGGATTACCCATCTTATGAGGAAGAATTGGCAATCGTGAAAACAACAACAACAGATTCTAAAGCTGCGTTAAATCACATTTTAAATGCAGAAGACATAATTTATTTTCAACAATTAATCCGAAGGATTCCGGTACCAGAAAATGTCTTAGAATATGCAGTAATGTTAAGTACGAAAACTCGACCAAACACTCCACATTCTCCGGAAATAATTAACAAGTATGTTTCATGGGGCGCGGGACCAAGAGCTTCACAGTATTTAGTTATAGGAGCAAAATGTCACGCAGCAATTAACGGAAAGTATTCTCCGGATATTGAAGATGTGCAAGCAGTTGCAGAGCCAATTTTACGTCATCGTTTGGTCAGAAACTATATGGCGGAAGCTGAGGGATATACGATTGGGAGAATAGTAAAAGAACTAATGTAGCTATATGTCAGTAAACTAGATGTTTGCAAATGATATATCTATAATTTATATTTATGGCATCAACTAAAATTATTTTATGAAGGATGTTACCTTAATTGCATTATTGTTGATTAGTTTCAGCTTATTTGTTCAAATTGAGTATCGTTCATTTATTTCAACGGGGTTTATGAAATTTAGATTTTAAAATTATGAAAAGCTATGGAAGAGTTTGATAATCACAGTTTGTTCAATTTACACCGGTCGATAATTAAGGAACACATGGAGTTTCTCTATAAGGGGAATATTACTGTTGATGTGGTTAATATTTTATTGCAAATTGTTAAAAATAAATTCAATGAATTTAAAATAGATTATTCCCTTCAGAAAAGGATTTATAATATTGCGGTAGAATGTCTAGAGAATGTTAGTGATCATGGTGTATCTGGCAGCGATATAGATTCAATTTTTCTTATCGGAAAAGTAGACGGGGTATTTATTATAGGAACAGGTAATATTATTAACAACAATGTAACAAATAGTCTAGGAAGCAGTTTGAATAAAATAAATACTTTGGATAGAGAAGGTCTTAAATTAATTTACAAAGAGAAAATGACTGAGCAATTAGGAAGCGATAGTAATGACGCAGGACTAGGTTTGATAGATATTGCATTGAAGGCTAATAACAAGTTAGATTATCAAATAAATCCGGTTAATGCCGGCCAAGATTTTTTTTCATTTCAAGTTAAAATAAATTTATAATTGCAGCATGGAAGTATTTGAATTAGAAGGAACTAGATATACTCCGAAAGTAGTATTTGATTTGAAAAATAAGGTATTTGAAATTAGTGGTGATTCGAGACCTGAGGATACACATTCTTTTTATCAAGTCCTGATAGATTGGTTGGGCAAGCTCAATAGTGCTTCAGTTCATGGAGATTTTAAATTTAAGTTTGCTTTTGACTATTTGAATTCATCCTCCAGTAAGTTTATTTTTAAACTAATAAAGTGCCTGAAGGACCTAGAGTCTGATGGTATTAATTTTTCAATTGATTGGTTTTATGATGAACCTGATGTTGACATGAAAGAATTAGGTGAAGAATACACTGAATTAGCTGATATTAAAATAAACATGATATCAGTTGAGGTTTAATCAATATTTCCAATATGGTTTTTGGATATTCTTTCTTTGTGGAAATCATACTTTTTATTCCCAAGAAACTAATTTAAGGAGTGAATTTGATTTTTCGCAAATTGATTTTGCAAATGATACATCGGTTACCATATCCGGTGATTGGGAGTTCTATTGGGATACAATTTTAGGTCCTAGCGATATTTCTCCAGATTATTCTTTGGAATACTTGCCAGAATTTTGGAAAAACTATGGAGTAAATGAATATTCATCTGCCGGTTGCGCAACCTTTAGAACCAAGATCAAATTAAGAAGAGATAGGCCAATTTTAGCATTTCAATTAGGCGATATTCATAATTCCTACAATCTATTTGTAAATAATGAACTTGTTAGAAGTGTTGGTCATGTGACTGATTCTATTAAAGGATCAGTTCCCAAATGGTTGCCGCAATTTGTCGTTTTAGATGATACAAGCGAAGTATTAGAAATAACACTCCAAGTCTCAAATTTTCGTCATCGAAATGGAGGGGTGCAACACGCTATTGTTTTGGGTAATGTAGATTATTTATTATCTGTAAAAGAGAGTGTTTCTCTTGCAGACCTGCTACTAGGGGGTTCTTGCATGGTTATTGGACTTTTCTTTTTTGGTATGTATTTTTTCTATAAAAAAGATAAAAGCACATTTTACTTTGGTTTATTTTGTTTCTCATTCGCGGTTAGAGTTTTGATTGTAGGATCAAGAAGTCTATTAATCATTATGCCATGGCTCCCTTGGGAAATAGCAATAAGAATTGAATACTTAACTCTATTTTTATCTGTAATTTTCTTTTTGTACTTCATTTATTTTTCGTTTCGAGAGCAAACATCCAAGCTTTTAGTTCAATTGATATCGTATATATATTTAGTGATAATTACAGGAACCATAATCCTTCCCGCATCCATATTTACTTATTTTGTTATACCAAATAATTTATTATTGCTAGGGCTAATAGTATATGCACTCATTGTCTATGTAAAAGCCCTTAGAAGAAAAGTGTTTGGATCTGTTTGGGCTATTGTTAGTTTAGGTGTTTTACTTATTGCTGTTGGATTAGCATTATCTGAATATGCGAACTTATTTATTCCTAGTCCAATTCTAGTAAGTTCGGCTTTTCTAGCCTTTATTTTTGCTATGTCGTTAATATTTGCTGCTCGTTTTGGTAAGGCATTTTCCGATGTGGAAAGTTTAAAATCTGCTGCCGACATTCAGAATCATAAAATCTCAGAACAACATGATTTGATAAAAGATTCCATACAATATGCCAAAAGAATACAAGCGGCTTTATTGCCATCAAAAAAAATGATTCAGGAAAAACTTCCTAATTCAATAATTTATTATAATCCGCAAAGTGTTGTTAGTGGTGATTTTTACTGGTATAAATACGTTGAGAATTCGAATGATGTAATTCTAGCCATTTCTGATTGCACAGGACATGGCGTGCCAGGAGCTTTCATGAGCATTGTAGGAATTTCAAGTTTAGATAAAATCGTCTCTACTAACCCTAATATAAGCCCTTCAAAAATTTTGGAACAATTAAACAGCGAAATAAGGGAAAAATTGAACAGTGATATTGACGAGAAAGTACAAGAAGGAATGGATGTTATCATTTGTCGTATATCACTCGACACTAAAAGCATTGTATTTTCTTCTGCATTGCACAAAATGACCCTTATAAGAAATGGTGAAGTCACTACTTACAGTGGTTGTAGGCATTTTATAGGCAGTCATTTCAAGAAAGGATTTAAATTTATAGAACATACATTAGCGCTTAAGAAAGATGATCAAATCTTCATGTTTTCTGATGGTGTTTATGATCAGAAAGGTGCTGCTACGGGTAAGAAATTATATTTGAAAGGATTTGAGGAGATTCTTGTTGAAATGGTAAATATTCCAGTTTCTGAACAAGAGGATTATTTAAGTTCTAAAATAAAGAATTGGCAAGGAACAGCAGAGCAGTTAGATGATATGCTTGTTTTTGGTTGGAAAGTTAATTAGTTTCAATTATAGGAAAAATATTGTCGGATACGAAACATATTGCTTTCATAGAAACTTTACGGGCTTTTGCTGCATGTTCTGTTATGGGGTTCCATTTTATCACATGGAACAATGGAATAGGGGATATATATTGGAACGAAACAGAAAAAGGTATTGCAACATATGGTGCGCAAGGTGTAGAATTATTTTATATAATATCTGGTTTCGTAATAACCTTTGCTTTAACGAAATCGGAATATAGAATCATACATTATGGTAAATATGTATTGAAAAGAGTAATTCGTATTATCCCGGTTTTCTTCATGACCATTTTTGCAATTTATAGCTTTGAGTTTTTCATGGCCAAAATGTTTTGGGGGGATCAAATGCAATTGGATTATTCAAATATATTTGCCAATTTAACTTTTACTGTTGACTTATGGGAAAATGCCACATGGATTAATCCGATATTCTCAACATTAGGAGTTGAATTTCAATTTTACCTCCTTATAGGGCTATTATTGCCGCTGATTCAGTTCAAGTTGTGGTCAAAGTATATTGTCCTTTCTTTATTAATAGTGTTTGGTCTAATTACTATGGAGCATCAGACAGTTTTAGTCAATATGCCATATTTTGCTTTAGGTATTGTGATTCATGACATTTATGTCAAAAAAGTATTGAATTCTTCCTACATATATATAGGGATATTGTTCCTCGTTTTATTAAGGTTTTATATGTGGGAAGATGTCATAGTTAGCCTTATAACGCTGTTATTGTTCTTATTTGTCAAGCCGTCTTTTCGCTTGTCAAATGAGGTAGGAAAGGTCTCTTATTCATTATACCTGACTCACGGATTGTTTGGAGGTTGGTTATTATTTTTTCTTTCAAGAGATGACTATATCAATTTGAATCCATATCTAACTATTCCAATAGCCTTTCTGTTTAGCTTAATCGGAGCTAAGGCTTTTTATTTATTATTTGAAAAACCCTCCATAAATTTGGGTAAGAAAATTAAGTACAAATAAAAACCCCAAACGAATAAAATTGGTTTGGGGTTTTAGCTTATCTGTTATCTTCTTCCATTACGCCGGGATGTTTCGCTTTCTGCCATTTAAAAATAGTGTCACTGATTTCTGAGTTTGCCATAAATTTATTAATTGAAAATATCAGCGTTACACCATCTTTTTGTTTAATAATCACTTTTTTAATTTCTTTTTTATTTCTGTCTACCGTTAACACAATTGTATGGTATTTGCTTTCTTTGGGATTCGAGGGGAATAACTTTATTTGATGAATGTTAGATCCCGCTGAAATTTCATTTACATACTGGTGATTGAAATTTTTATCCCAAATTGTCATAATTTCACTTGGATTAAATTCACTAACCTCTGCTGCATCATCTATATAACATTCATTATCTTCTTCAATGTAGGACCAAACTGTTTCTCCATCACAAAAAACCTCTCTGTCTGAAGTGCTATAATGAAATTTAGCTCCTTTGGTCTCAGCTTTACCACTTTGTGTCTCATTAATCTCTTTACTCTTAACGGTTAGTTTGAAATCGATTTGCATCGACTTATATGTTTTTGTTTTCTCACTAAGTTCCGTTAATATTTTTTTAGCCAATATATCTTTGTCTTCTTGCGCATTGAGGCTTAATAAAAACAATCCTAGTGATAATGATAATAATATACGTTTCATAATTTATTAATTAATTCAGTTTTCCTTTGTCTCTAAGGTCTTTCAAAAACTGTTCCAAAGCAAGAACATCAGGAATTAAAACTTCCCTAGCTTTACTTCCTCTGTGACCTCCAATCAATCCGGTAGCCTCTAATTGGTCAATAATTCTTCCTGCTCGGTTATAGCCTAGTTTTAATTTTCGCTGCAATAAGGATGCAGAACCTTGCTGGCTATTCACAATTATTTCAGCTGCATCTTCGAATAGCGAATCTAATTCATCGTCGATTTCTCTAGTTTCTGCTGTTTCCTCAATATATTCGGGCAATAGAAATGCTTCAGGGTAGCCGCGTTGAGTGCCAATGTAGTCGACTATCTCATCTACTTCAGGAGTATCAACAAAACCACATTGTATCCGAAGAACATCATTGCCATTTGAAAATAACATGTCACCACGTCCAATTAATTGATTTGCGCCACCTGAATCTAAAATTGTTTTGGAGTCAATACTAGAAGTAACTCTAAAAGCAATACGCGCAGGAAAATTAGCTTTAATAATTCCAGTTATAACATTTACAGAAGGTCTTTGGGTTGCAACAATTAAATGAATTCCAATTGCTCGAGCCAATTGAGCTAGACGTGCAATTGGAGTTTCAACCTCTTTTCCAGCGGTCATTATTAAATCTGCAAATTCATCTATGACCAAAACAATATAAGGTAGATATCGATGCCCTTTTTCTGGATTTAATTTTCGGTTAATGAATTTCTGATTATATTCCTTGATGTTTCTTACCAAAGCTTCTTTCAATAGTTCATAACGTTGATCCATTTCAACGCAAAGACTGTTCAAAGTCGCTACGACTTTACTTGTGTCGGTAATTATAGCATCTCCATCATCGGGTAGTTTAGCTAAAAAATGTCTCTCAATTTTATTGTAGATAGCAAGTTCAACTTTTTTCGGATCGACTAAAACAAATTTTATTTGAGAAGGATGTTTTTTGTAAAGTAGCGAAACTAAAATAGCATTTAACCCAACAGACTTTCCTTGCCCAGTAGCTCCAGCCATTAATAAGTGCGGCATCTTCGATAAATCTGTAACAAAGGTTTCATTAGAAATTGTTTTTCCCAATGCTACAGGTAGTTCCATGTTGGAGTTTTGAAACTTGTCAGAAGCAATCAATGCTTTCATAGAGACTATATCAGGACTAGAATTTGGAACTTCAATACCTATAGTTCCTTTTCCAGGCATTGGAGCAATAATACGAATTCCTAAAGCCGATAAACTCAGTGCAATATCGTCTTCAAGATTTTTAATTTTAGAAATCCTCACCCCCGCCGCAGGAACTATTTCGTATAATGTAACACTTGGCCCTATGGTAGCTTTTATTTTAGAAATTTCAATTTTATAGTGTCCTAGGGTTTCAATAATTTTGTTTTTATTAAGTTCAAGTTCTTCTTTATTAACCTGAATATTTCCACTTCCATGATCAGCTAATAATTCTATTCCTGGTAATTGGTATTTAGACAATTCTAATTTTGGATCGTATAAGCCAAACTCTTTTACTTTATCACTTAACTCAGATTCACTTAGTGCATCTTCTTCTTTAGGCGCTTCTACTTCTAGTTCTTTTGGATCTTCAGCAATAATTTCTTCTTCTAGATTGTCTTCTAATAACTCTGTGACAGATTCTGTCTCTAGATCAAGTGCAGGAGTGGTCTTTATTTCTTCCTTCGTTTCTTCCTCTGCAAGAGGGAGATTAATAGACTCAACAGGTTCTTCTTCAATAATTTCTTCTTCTTTGATTGTGTTTTTTGCTTCTAATTCTTCTTCAGGTATAAAGTCAGGGTTATCATTTTTAATTGAAACTAATAAACTATTTACCCAATTAAAAGATGGGTTAAATAGAACAATGAAAGATAAAAAACCGGTAAATAAAACAAAAGCTGCGGCACCAACACTTCCAACAATATTTGTTGTCCATGAAATAATTTCCGCACCGTATAACCCTCCCATAAAGTCATACGGGCTTCCGAAAAAATATCCCATACAAATAGATAACCATACTAATGTAACTGCAGAAATTTTAAGCGTTTTGACAATAGGTAATAAGCTCACTTTGAATAAAATTCTTACTCCCATTATAAAAAACACAAAAGGAAAAATATAAGAAGCAATTCCAAACCAAACTTTTAAAAATTTATGAGCGGAGAATGCGCCCAACTTACCTAGCCAGTTGGTAACTTGAATTGAGTCATCTGAAAAAACAAAATAAAATGATTCGCCATCGATAATGTTGTAGTCAACTTTCCATGTAAATAAATAAGATGTAAATGCTGTAACTAAATAAAAAGAAAAAAGAATAAATAAAAGTCCAATGGATTTATGTAATCGTTCATCTTTAAAAAAAGAGATAATCCTTTTTAAATTTGTTGTTCCCTTTTTTTTCTTGGTCTTCTTTCCAGAAGAATCATTGCGTTTATATGCATTTTTACTTTTAGCCATGGGAAATAATATCTACCGATATCAAAAGTAAAAGAAAAGTCTAAGTTTTAAGTGTTTGCTAAATGCTCTTATAAACGATTTAATGTTAGCAACAAGAAAAAAAAGCTGCTTAATACAAAGCAGCTTTTATAATCAAGATAGAATTGATTTATTGTCCCATTGATTTCATAAAATCTTCCATTGACATCTCTTCGTATCCCTCAGGGATCTCAAATAACTTTTTGGAAACTTTTTCTTTTGACACAGATTTTGCAGCTAAGGTCATTAACATACCTTGAGCATTAATAGCATATTCTAAAGGGTATCCTTTTAATCCAGGAAGTTTATCATTTGCTTCGGAAGGAATTTCCTCCGTATAAAATACTTCTAATTCCTGGTCTTCTCCGGCTTCGTCCTTGGTAATATACGTGGCCTTTTTACATTCATAACCAGCTATTGTTTTGGTTTCTTTCGAATATATGATTTTTGGAGTTGGTTTTTCTTTCCCATCATCTGTCATTGTTATTGCCATTTTTTTGCCCATCATATTCATAAGTAAAACGGTTTTTTTTGCTTTTGTATCCGTAATAACATTTTGATCACCCATCATTGTTTTTTGTTCAATACGGACATGTCCCTTAGTAATGTAAATTATCATTTCCGAAGGGAGCATAGAGCGCTGAGCTTCCATAGCTTCTGGCAATTCATAGTCTATTCCAAATGTTAGTTTTCCTTCAAAAGTTTGTGCGTTAATGCCAACAATAAGTAGGGTTAAGCATAAAAGTGATAGTAATTTCGTTTTCATTGTATATAGTTTTTGTTTTCGTAGTTTCAATTTTCGTACCAATCACAGATTAAAAAATTCAATCGCAAAATTAATAATTACCTTTTTAATTGAATGTTAATTACTGTTAATTGGTCTGCGCGCCATTTAAGAAGGTATTATGGTTTTTGATTAATATGAAAATGATTTTGAAATTTCATCCATTTCAAACAACATTCTTTCCAATGTAACTTCGCTGTATCCCTTAGGAACATTAAAAATAGAGTCATTAATTGAAACAGTGTCCATTTTTGTTGCAATCATTCTAGCTTGAATTCCAAATTGTTTGATTTCATATCTTAAAAGAACACCCTCAATTTCATTATACTGATTACACCAGTTGCTGTTTTTTATGTCAACATCAAATGTTTCGCATAATTCCACGTCATATCCATCTGCTAAATAATCAAATATTGCGGTTTTCTTTTCACAGAAAGCGCCTGCTATAGAGTCAAATTCACTCACTTTTAAAATGTCAGGAGTAGGATACTTTTCCAACATATCACTAGCTAGTGATTTGTCTAATGAGCAATAAATTCTTTTTGGGCCAAGGTCTAGAATAAGGATTAAAGTTTCCTTGTTGCAATCAGCAATAACAGTAGAAGAGAATAACCCACCTTTAGAAACATGGTTTCTATAGATATTATTTTTAAATGTCATTTCCATTTCATCAGGCATAATACTTGCCATAAAAGCATCTTCGTAATAAGGATAGCTTAACTCAAAGTGAATTACACCTTCGCTAATCTTGGGTGGTTCAAGGTTTTCTCCTTCTTCACAGCCAGAAAATAAAGCCGAAAGAAAAACAAAAGAAATAGTTAATAAAAATAGTTGTTTTGTTAGCATTAACAGAATCGCATTAAATCAAGGTGTTACAAATATATTATATTATTTGTCAAATAAAAGATTATTCATAAATAGCTACAATAAATAGTTTGTTCCCATTACTGTAAATCAACAATGCTAATCGAAATCAGCTTCATACCTCTTTTCCTCGTTGGGTGAATATTAAATTTACTTAATGATTTAGAAACTAATTCTCAGTATCTAATTTGATGATTTTTCTACTTAAGTTATAGTTCTTTCTCCTGGATAAACTCAATTGCTTTTGATGGATTGAAAGTTTATATTCAATATCTCCAGACCCTTTTTTCAAAAAGTTCTAGATCTAATTTTTTATCAAAAAAGTTATAGTCAGCTATAATGGTTCAATAGTTATTCCAATTATGTTGAAACAATTTAACAAAAGTAAAAATAATTTGTGCTGTTAAATTTTAAGATGGAATTTAGTATTTCTTTTTGATCTGACTCATTTGCAACCGCAATTATTATATCTGAATTATTGAGATTGACAGCATCACAATCCTCCATTATTATCTCATAGATATTGTGACCTATTTTAGATTGATAATTACATAGCCATCTAAAAGAGATGTTGCTTTTCAATAATTCTTGGGCGATTTCCTTTCCTTTTTTACCCGCTCCCCACAAATAGAGTTGATTGTATGGATTGTAATCAATATCCTTGAAATGTTTTACTTTGAGAGGAACAAAATGATTGTCTTTATAGTTACTGTCTGTTCGGGAAGCTCTGTTTTCTGAGTCTCTCCAAAGGTGCAAAATTTCATTGGAACATTTGGGATGCATTTTACTTTTGTACATTCTAAAAGCGAGATCGTAATCTTCCGGGTAAATATCTGAATTAAAGCCGCCGCATAATTCAAAGTCATCTCTCCACATCATCCAGCAAGGTGAAGGGATGGTGCACTCCTTATAGATTTCAGAATAATTTAAATCCTTTGAAGATAATTCGTTTAGCCATTGTTCATATTTAATATATCCATTGCCTAGAGGTTTGTCGGAAAAGTATTTAACAAGGCCACTTGCAACGAATCCTTTTCCTGAAGCAGTTAAAAGCTGCTGAAGTCTTTCTAGTTTAACCTCTGGCATAATGTCATCTGCATCCATGCGAGTAACAAGCGTACCTTTTGAAATAGTGTAACCTGTTTTCAAAGCTTCAATAATCCCGTTTTTACGATTGTTTATTATTCTAATTCTAGGATCTATCGTAGAAAAACGCCGGAGTATCTCAAGTGTGTCGTCATTTGAATGATCATTAACCGCAAGTAATTCCCAGTTTGAATAACTTTGTGAAATGATAGACTCAATGCATTCATCTAGAAATAGATCCGCATTTTTAATCGGCATTATGATAGATATAAGTTGCGTCACAAATACAAAAGTAGAAATTCTAAAATAGTAAAACGAATAATCAAATATACACAACACTTAATCATTTTGTAATTGTAATAATTATAAATACCTTTAGAATTGCATTGTGTTATTTATTGCAAAGCATTATTTATTTAAATCAAGCATCATGAAAAAATATAATTTCCCATTTAAAGCCGCATTTTTTGTTTTTCTATTACTCCTTGTTCAAGGTTGTTCAGAAAAAGTTCAGAAAAAAATGAGAGTAAATTCGGAATTTGCTTCTTATATAGGAGCTTATACCTCAGGTATTATCTCGAAAGAATCCACAATCCAAATTCAACTAACAGAAGACTATGATGGGGATATAAACTACGAAGCTCCAATTGAAGCTGATTTGTTTGATTTTTCTCCTTCAATTTCCGGAGAAGCATGGTGGGTTAATTCAAATACAATTGAATTCAGACCGGATGAATTATTAGTTTCTGGTCAGCAATATGAAGTTAATTTTAGACTCTCTACTTTAATGGATCTATCGGATGAATTAGAAGTATTCGCATTTAATTTTTCAACAGTAAATCAAAACTTTATGGTTTATTCTGATGGACTTTCAACGCCGGATTTCAGTGATTTTAAAAAACAAAAATTAGAAGGGAGACTAGTAACAGCAGATTTAGCTGATTCTTTGAAAGTTGAAAAAACTTTACAAGCATATCAGAATGGTAAAGAATTGAAGGTTTCTTGGATTCATATTGATGGTTTAGTGCATCGGTTCGTTGTAAATGGAATAGTACGTAAGAAGAAACAGTCGTCTGTAAAACTAGTTTATAATGGAGATGCTTTGAATGTTGATGAAAGTTTTGAAGAAGTTTTTGATATCCCAGCTTTAGGTGATTTTAAAATAACCAAAATGGATATCATTCATGAACCTGAGCAGTATGTTCGGATTCATTTTTCGGATCCATTAAAAACGGATCAAGTTTTAAAAGGAATAATAACGGTAGAAGATGTAAGCAATCTTCGTTTTTCAGTTGAGGGACATTATGTAAATGTTTACTTACCGAATAGGGTGGCTGGAAATAAAACGGTCACGGTGAATCCAGGAGTTAAAAATAGCAATGGATATAAAATGATTAATGGTGATGCTATTGAATTGGTTTTCGAAGGCATTAAACCTGATGTTAGATTGATTGGAGATGGAGTAATTATTCCAAATACTAACGAAGGCCTGTTATTTCCATTTGAGGCAGTAAACCTTAGAGCAGTAGATGTTTATATTACTAAGGTTTATCAAAATAATGTGTTGCAATTTTTGCAAGTAAATAATTTAGACGGGAGCTATCAGTTAAAACGTGTTTCCAATGAAGTTATGCGGAAAAGAATTGACCTAAATAATATTTCAAAAGTTAACTTACATGAATGGAATAGGTTTCAATTGGATTTAAGTGAAATGTGTTCTGTTGATCCTGGAGCAATTTATCAAATTGAATTACGCTTTAGACAAGCGTATAGTGTTTATGGTTGCGATGGACATAAAATGGATGGAAACCTTGAAGAATTAGAGGTTGCTCAGGAGGAGGACTGGAATGAAAACGGTTGGGACTCTTATGATTACTGGTACGATTATGACTATTGGGATTATGAGGAGGATTATGATTATAGGGAAAGAGAGAATCCTTGTAATGCTTCCTATTATCGAAATAAATCTGTTAAAGCAAATGTTTTGGCCTCGGATATCGGTGTTGTAGCAAAGGCAGGAGGAGATAAAACAATGCATATTTTCCTAAATAACATACTATCTACCGATCCTATTCCTGGCTCTAAAATTGAATTTTATGATTATCAACAGCAATTATTGGGTAGTACTGTTTCTGATGAAAACGGAATGGCTTCCATTAAATTGAATAAAAAACCTTTTGTTGTAGTTGCCAAGTACGGCAACCAAAGAGGGTATTTGAAATTAAGAGATGGAGAGGCACTTTCCATGAGTAAGTTTGATGTAGCAGGAGCAACTGTTCAGAAAGGAATTAAAGGTTTTATATATGCAGAGAGAGGGGTATGGAGACCGGGGGACTCTATATATGTTTCCTTTATGCTAGAGGATAAAAATAATATTCTCCCAGTAAAACACCCAGTAACGTTTGAGCTATACAATCCGCAGGGTCAAGTAGTGGAAAAGAAAGTGACTTCTAAAAACGTAAATGGATTATTTGACTTTAGAACATCAACAGCCATGGAAGACGTTACCGGCAATTACATGGCGCGCGTTAAGGTTGGAAATAGAGTTTTTACAAAAAGCTTAAAAGTTGAAACTGTAAAACCAAACCGTTTAAAAATATACCTTGATTTTGGAAAAGATAAATTATCTCAATTAGATGAATCCAATCAAGGAACAATTAGCGTCAAATGGCTGCATGGAGCAATTGCAAGAAATCTAAAAGCAAAAATTGATTTAACTGTTAATTCGAAACGCACATCATTCAAAAAATATGAGAGATTTATTTTTGATGATCCATTAAAAAGTTACAACACGGAAGAACAAACGGTCTTTGAAGCTTATGTTGATGAAAATGGTGAGGCATCTGTTGATCCCGACATTTACATTGGAAATTCTGCGCCCGGCATGCTAACTGCTAACTTTGTCACTAAAGTTTTTGAAGAAGGTGGAGGATTTAGCATTGACCGTTATTCAATTCCTTACTCGCCTTATAAAAGCTATGTTGGAGTGGACGTGCCAGAAGGAAACCTTTACAGAGGAACGTTGGTTACAGATGAGGATCATACTATTGATATTGCTACTGTTGATGCAAATGGAAAACCTATTTCTCGAAACAATTTAGATGTAAAAGTTTACAAAATTCAATGGCGTTGGTGGTGGGATAGTTATGATAATAATTTAGCAAGTTACCTTGCTAAATCTAGTACAATACCGGTTTATACCAATAAAATTAGTACCTCAAAAGGGAAAGGACAATTTAAATTTAGGGTTAATCGCCCAGAATGGGGAAGGTATGTAGTTCAAATTACAGACCCTGTAAGCGGTCATACAACAGGTAAAGTATTTTATATAGATTGGCCTTATTGGGCTAGAACTGAAAGAACAAATTCAGAAAACGCAACGATGTTAGCTTTCTCAACCGATAAGGAAACGTATTCAGCTGGAGAAACGGTTAAGCTGTCATTTCCTTCTGCAGAAAAATGAAAAGCAATCGTAGCATTGGAGTCTGGAACAAAAGTAATAGAGAAGTTCTTAATTGATACAGAAAAAGGAGAGACGAACTACGAGTTTAAAACAAGTCCGGAAATGGCACCAAATGTATATGTGCACGTAACTTTATTACAGCCGCATAATGCAACTGAAAATGACATGCCTATTCGTTTATACGGAGTAGCTCCAATAATTGTTGAAGATCCCAATTCACATTTTAACCCAATAATAAAAATGAAAGATGTATTGCGTCCTGAAACTACTGCAAATATTACTGTCAGTGAAAAAGATGGGAAAGATATGACTTACACGTTGGCTATTGTAGATGATGGATTATTAGATTTAACAGGTTTTAAAACCCCGCGTCCATGGGACCATTTTTATGCAAGAGAGGCATTAGGTGTAAAATCATGGGATATGTACGATGATGTAATGGGAGCATTTGGAACAGAAATGAATAAATTACTAGCAATCGGTGGTGATGGTTCTGCAGAAACAAAGAAACCTACCAAAGCAAATAGATTTGAGCCAATGGTTCGGTTTATTGGGCCATTTCATGTAAAAGCTGGTGGGCAAATAACCCATAATATAGACGTCCCAAATTATGTAGGTTCAGTGCGAGTAATGGTTGTTGCTGGTCAAAATGGGAAATATGGAAATTCAGAAAAGACGGTTCCCGTTAGAAGTCCATTAATGGTTTTAGGAACTTTGCCAAGGGTATTAGGCCCAACTGAAAGAGTATTTCTTCCGGTAAATGTATTTGCAATGGAAAAGCACGTTAAGAACGTTACGCTCACTATTGAGACAAATGATAAAGTGAAAATTTTAGGATCGAATACAAAATCAATTTCATTTGCTAAGCCTGGTGATGAAGTCGTAAACTTTGAAATGGAAGTTTCGAAATCCATAGGGGTTGCAAAAGTGAAAATTGTTGCAACAAGTGGCGATGAAAAGGCAAAACATGAAATCGAACTAGATGTTCGAACACCGAATCCAGCTGTATCGGACATTTATGAAGGTGTTATGGATCCTGGAGAGTCATGGAGCCCACAGTTTGCTTTTAAAGGAATAAAAGGGACGAATTCAGCTACAATTGAAGTTAGCTCGTTTCCTCCATTAAATTTGGATCAACGATTGAAGTATTTAATTCGATACCCTCATGGGTGTATTGAGCAAACTACATCATCTGTTTTCCCTCAATTAGCTTTAGATAAGGTAATGGATCTGAATAATGATTATAAGATTCAGATTAACCAAAATATTAAAGCTGGTATTGAGAGGTTGAAATTATTCCAAACATCTGGAGGTGGCTTCGCTTATTGGCCGGGTCAAACGAATGATAATGAATGGGGCTCTAATTACGGAGGGCACTTTATTCTTGAAGCCGAATTAAAAGGTTTTACCTTGCCTCATAACATGAAGAAAAGATGGGTGAAATACCAAAGTAAAATGGCTAGAAACTACCGATCTTCAGATGGAGTCTCTAATTTTCATGGAGCTGCACATTACAATGATTTGACTCAAGCTTATCGATTGTACACCCTAGCATTAGCTAAATCTCCAGAAATAGGAGCTATGAACAGACTCAGAGAGTCAAATAAACTCAGCTTAACGGCTAAATGGAGGCTTGCTGCCGCTTATCAATTAATTGGACAAACTGAAGCTGCAGAAAAGCTAGTATATAACCTGACTTCAGATGTGCCGGATTATAAGGAATTATCTTATACATATGGTTCTGACTTGAGAGATGAAGCCATGATTTTAGAAACGATGATTTTAATGAAAAGTCGTTCTAAATCGGGTGCGCTTGCGAAGAAATTAGCAGAAGAAATGAATTCAAATCAATGGATGAGCACGCAAACAACCGCTTACTGTTTATTGTCAATGAGTAAGTATTTGGGCTCTTCTAGTTCTGATAAAACTATGCGCTTTACTTATAACGTGAATGGAGGTTCATCTATTTCCAAATCAACACAAGTAGCTATGTATAAATCAGCATTAAATGTTAAAGGAACTGAAAGCGGTCTGAATATTAAAAATACGGGTAAAGGAATGCTTTACGCAAAACTTTTGGTGGAAGGAACTCCCGTAATTGGTGATCAAAGCAGCTCATCTAGTAATCTTTCAATTAAGGTTGGTTATTTTGACATGAATGGAAGGACTATTGACCCTAGAAGGATTGTGCAAGGAACAGATTTTATTGCAGAAGTAAAAATATCTAATCCAGGAACAAGGGGGTCATTGAAAGAAATGACATTGAACGAAATATTCCCTTCGGGATGGGAAATTCACAATACTCGAATGGATGAATTTACAAGTGCTGTTACAAGCAGTAATTTTGATTACCAAGACATTCGAGATGATAGAGTGTATACTTATTTTGGAGTTGCCAAAGGAACATCGAAAGTCTTTAAAGTTCAGTTAAACGCGACTTACTTGGGTAAATTTTATCTTCCGACTATAGAGAGTGAAGCAATGTATGATAATACGGTAAATGCTAGGACTCCAGGGTTTTGGGTTGAGGTGGTAAAAGATGGCGGAGTAGCCATGTCAAAATGATAAGAACTTACAAGTGGCACAATGCGTTGTGTCACTTGTAAGATTTATAACTTAGCCTTGATAACACTAAAAAACAGCGGGTTCAAGTAGTTTTAAAGAGCCAATATTTGCATTCATTTCCGCTTTAATTCCTATTGGTAACGTCCATTTATCTTTTATATGTCCAAATTTTGCTCCGTAGAAAACAGGAATATTTAAGCTTGAAAGATGGTCCATTAAAACTTGTTGCAAAGTCAAGGATTTCTCTGGTTCTTCTGGGATACATTTCCTGAATTCACCAATTATAATCCCATTGACTTTAGAGAGAATACCGGCCAACTTTAACTGCATTAGCATCCTGTCAATTCTGTAAGGTTCCTCGTTGACGTCTTCCATGAATAGGAGTTTTCCGCGCATATCCGGCAGGTAGGGTGTTCCAACTAATTGACTAAATACCGTTAGGTTACCGCCGATTAACTCACCTTGTGCAAGTCCTTTACTTATTGTGTAAAAATCACTATGATCGGAGGTTAACATTTCCGTTTCTTTTTTATCAAAGAGTGTTTCTCTAAAATACTTCTTGGTGAATTCAGTCCAGGTGGAATATCCGACAGGACCATGGAAAGAAGTCATTTCTGCTTTTGTATAAAATGCAGTTAATAAAGCGGTAATATCACTCATTCCAATGAAGGGTTTGCAGTTTTGCTTAATTACATCATAATCTAAAAAATCTAAAACTCTGGCACATCCGGAGCCACCTCGCATTGCGAGAATGCCATTTATGTTTGGATTAGTAAACATTTCCATGATATCTTTTGCCCTATTTTTATCTGTATCTGAAAGATAGCCATGCTGTGTGTTTAGTGTTTTGCCTGCGACCATATTTAAGCCAATTGCAGCTAGCTTTATTCTACATTTTTCAATAGCACTTTTGTTAAAGATTGCTCCTCCTGGGGCAATTACGCCAATGTTGTCTCCTTTTTTTAAAGCTTTTGGTAAACCAACATTTTGAAATAAATGAGGAGTTGATTTACTTCCTTTACTAAAGAAACTCAAAAGTGGAATACTAGCTGCTGCTATGCTGGTATTAAATATAAATTTCCTCCTATCCATACTTTTTCAATTTAGCAATTACTGTGCTAAAGCAAGCAGAGATTCTTTGATGTGTTTACCTGCTGAAAGTTGGTCATTGAATACATGAATAATGATGCCTTCTTTATTTACTACATAGGTTGTGCGTCCGGGTATTATTAGTAAGTCATTTGAGACGCCAAATAATTTTCTGATTTTTTTATCACCGTCACTCAATAATATAAATGGCAAACTATGATTTTCCGCAAAACTGATATGACTCTTAACATTATCTGCACTAATTCCAATTACCTCGCAATCGAAGTCTTGGAAATCTTGATAGGCATCTCTAAAGGAACAGGCTTGTGCAGTGCAGACTTTCGTTTCATTTCTTGGATAGAAATAAATAACCAAATTCTTTTTACCTATAATGGTATCAATGTTAAATAAGTATCCATGTTGGTTGGTTAAGGTAAAGCTTGGTATTTTATCTCCTTTTTTAAGTTTTGCCATAGTTTTTTTGTTTTAGATTATCTATTTCTTATTCTCATTTTCTAATGAGGTCAATAGACTGCGAACGAGAAGCGAGTTTTTACTCTAGTTGTTTAAATAAGTCTTTGAATTCTACCCAAAAAGCATCTAATCCGATGAGGTACTTTTCGTAAAACTCGAAAATAGTTTGCCAGTTATCTTTGTTGTACATGTTTACACGGTCTATACTAATTGATAAGCGACTTAGAGTGACGTTATATTCATTGGTGAAGTTTTCATTCCAATCCCATTCAAATCCTGTCAAATCATGGAATACTCCTTTTACCTCTCTAAATTGATCGTAATATATTTCGCGAATTCCGGAATCTTCCATTTGGAGATCAACACAAATTTTAGCACTTCGCTTATCTGCTTCTAGACGAAAATACAAGTCTTTAGCTCCAGTTTTATAATTCATCCAATTTACTTTGGTAAAGTCTGCTGACTTATGCCGTTTCATGAATTTTCCAAAGCTAGTCCAGAATAGTTTTCGTAATTCGTATGCTTCCTCTTTTCCGTACATTGCTGCAATTTACATTTGTTTTCAAGATTATTTAAGCATTTAAAAAAAAATAAAATTATTGATTTGAATTGGCTTTCGAATTGAAACATTGACAAATGAAACGTATATTTGTATTAATTAAGTATCAAATTGAAGATTAAAATACTAATAGCGGACGGAAGTGACTTAGCTCGTTTAGGTTTAAAGGCGATGTTTAAAAC
>JAQWQH010000221.1 GCA_029244805.1 Flavobacteriales bacterium | reverse complement strand
GTATTGTATGTGATTTCACCAATTATGTTATTGTCAGAATCAATAATTTGCGTCTCCTGCTTCAAGATTCCTTTTGTTTTAAAACTATACTTTTTCCCATTTAACTCACCTTCTGCAGAATTTGTCCATGAGTTCTCTTTTAAACTCCCAACAAAATTTTCTCTCGAATAAATTTTGTAGTTGCTCTGAAAGATTCCTTTTTTCCAATTTAGTATAGTTTCCATCTAATTCTTGATTTTTTAATGTGGCACAACGGTGCGTGTAAAATGCTTTTTTATGCAATTTACACAATGTTAGCTATAGTACTTTTTCAATTTTATACATTTCCTTCATCTTATTCTCTAATATTCTTTTTGGCATACTTTTTAAGAGGAAATTTCTAAATGTTTTACCATATTTCCAATGAGCCATCTTTCCTGTTATCCAAGATTGTTTTACAATTGTATTTACTTTTGATTGTCTTTTTTGTTGGAAAAATTTGAAAATATTTTCATTTAAATTGGATTTAATAAGGTTGCTAAGGTAATAAGCATCTTCAATTGCTTGAGCTCCACCTTGACCCATATTAGGAGTAGTTGCGTGTCCTGCATCACCAATTAGGCAAACATTCCCTTTGTGCCAATTTTTAAGAGGTTCAAGGTCATTAATGTCATTTCTTAAAATAGCTATTTCAGACGTGGCTGATATTAATTCCTTTACTAAAGGGTCAAAGTGATTATAAATTCTTAAAAGCTTTTGCTTTATTAAATCCCCATCATTTTTTTGGTTGGGTCTATCTAAGGCTACTGCAAACCAATAGACTTTGTCTTTTGCTATTTTTGAAATTCCAAAACGAATTTGATTTCCCCAAAGTTCCACCCCTCTATTTTTAAATTCTTTGGATAATTTAATATTTGCGACACCTCTCCAACAGGTTTGCCCAGAAAATCTAGTTTTACTATTAGGAAATAACTGCTTTCTTACTTTCGAGTTAATTCCATCTGCTCCAATTAAAAAGTCTGTTAAAAATTCGGATTTATCATCAAATTTTATTTTTATCAAATCATCGTTTAATTTTTGAAATGATTGAAAGCCTTTTGCTAATGAAATCTTCTCTTTAGGAATTTTGTTAAATAATATTTTTTGAAGTTCTGCTCTATGTATGGCAATAGTTGAAAATCCAAACTGTTTTTTAATGTTATCTTGAAAATTGTCAGATATAGGATTTAAATCAGCTTTCCCAAGAGTAATTCTATCTATTGAATTACCTTTTGCTTTAACAGCACCCAATACTCCCAGATGTTCTAAAACTTGCAATGCATTTGGAGCGAGCCATATTCCTGCACCAACTTCAGATAATTCAGAAGCTTTCTCAAAAATATGGTAATCTATACCATTTTTTTCAAAAGCTAGTGCTGTTGTTAAACCTCCAATCCCAGCTCCAATTATTGAGTATTTCATTTGTTTGTATTTTAGCTAACGATTTGACTAAGATAAGCAGAAACGCATTGGTTGGCAAGGCTGTTTGCTTCAGGTTTTGTAAAATCGTTTTGAACCTTATGAATACGCCTTTTATTCATTTAAATTACCTTCTCTTTTTTAGATTTCTAATCGAAATGATAGGTGTAGTGCCGGGTAAATTACAATATGTTAAGCTATCTATCACTTCATAGATAAGTTTTATTTCCAATAACTCGACCTTAAATTTGTTCTCAATAAACTCAGGTTTTAAGGGGGTTTCAAGGTGATAAGGACCTTCAGTTAGCTGAATCAAATATTCGTTACAATTACTGTTATAAATTACAACAGCATCTTTATAGTGTCTATATTTAGAACAGGAGATTATCATAAGCACAGTACACAAGGCAAAAGTAGGAATGAATATTTTCATGACTTAGTGTTCTTAGTTAATGCTTACAACGTTTCAGTTAAAGTACATAAATTCGGTTTAGGAGATTGTGAATATTCCTTTATTGTAGCAGCTTCATTGATAAACCAGTTTTTTTAAAGCTATAATATTTCCATCAAAATCAAGAATTTTTGCAAAGTAAGTTCCTTTAGATTTCAACCTATTCAGGTCTAATAAGACTTGTTTCGAATTATAATTTTCAATTAACACCTCTTTACCTAAAATATCTGTTAAAATAATCTGACCATGAGTCTGATGCTTAAGGTTGAAGGTGATGTAATTATCAGAAGGATTTGGGAATAACTTTACTGTTCGATTATCTATTTTGATGTGAGAAGTTATTGTTTGTGTATAGTTAAGTATGCATGTGTCTGATCCAGGGTTGCTGCCTGTTAAATTAGAGTATACAAAGTAAATATTCAAAGGGAAAGAAGGAGATATTGGACCAAGTAGATTATAGTTGTACCAGGATGTATCTAAAGCAGGTGTGACAAACCAATTAATGTCTCCATGTTGTATAGTGTCGCCACTATTATCAATTGTGAAGGCTATAAAAGGATAATGACTATCCATTGTGTCCCCATTATATATCCCAAACTCCATGGACAAGTTTGAGTTGTTAATTATAACATCAGTAACTTGTAGTAATGAGCAGTTGACTTTTCCCTGCCCAAAAGTATTCAATTGAGTGATTAAGAATAGAATCAGAGTGATGTTTTTCATAATGTTTGCCAACGGTTAATATAAGAAACGTGGTGCAGCGGTTTGCTTAAAGTCTTCAGATAGTTAAACTCTTTCTAGAGCTTACGTTTTTTGCCTTTTTAATAAACTGCATAAGTATATTAGATTCAGAAACTAGAACAGTCTATTTTACATCTTTGAAAAATGCAAAACTGTATATTCGTCATGTCCCAGCATGATTAAGCTATCCGATACATCAACAATTTTCATTGATAGGAATCTTAATTCAGTGAATATTAGACTATCATTTTCAACAGCATATGGATTAATTTGTGCGTCGTCTCCTTCTTTAATATCGGTGCAATTTATTCCATCAAATTTTAGCATCCAATCACCAGGAAGAACTAACTCAATAACTTCTCCTTCAACTGTGGTAACCGACTTTTTATAAGACCAGGAGCCAATTAGAGATTCATTCGTAAATGAAGTTTTCGAAGTTTCGGTTGTCTTATCCAAACCATCTGAATGAATTAGTTGCCCTTCAGCATTATCTAAAGCGGTTACAGCGTTTGATTTTGTCGTTTCTGAATCTGAACATGAGGCAAGAGTCAATGATATTGCCAGGAAATAAATGAATTTATTCATATTTTTTTTTAAAATTATTACTTCAATAGGTGTAGAAATGATGTTTTTTTTTGTGCCAAAAATTACTTTAGCTAAAGTAAGTAAAATCGGCTTATTAGGAAAGTATATTTGTCTTTGATACAGATACAATAAGGTAACTTATACTGTAGCACAATATTCTACTGGGATAATTAGAAATAAAGAAGTTATTCAAATATCACCAGAAAAAACGCTAATTGGTATATATGGTAATGATGCTACATAATTTATTGGTATTGAAAATAAAATAATTAATAGTATCCAAATGTTCTTTGTGATGTTCAGTTATAAAATTTGCAATTTAATTTTTGCTAACATCTCCGCTAAACTGCGGAAAAACGGTTTGGTTGGCAAGTATTATGTTGCTGAGCTTTTGTTGGCAAATCGTTTTACCATTGTAAATTACTGCCATTTTCGGAATTCCAAAACGTTCCGCTTTCATAATCCATTTTAATAAAATTGAATATGTTTTCTGCTGATTCTTTTGGTGTTAACCTTCCATTTGTAAGGTTACTTTCAATAATTGTAGTTTTTACCCATCCAGGGTGAATTGACGCCACTTTTATTTTACCTTTTAACCTGTTTGCAAGAATCTTAGTGTACATGTTTAACGCACTTTTAGACATTCGATAAGCAACAGAGTCAGTTAATTCACAAACGTGTAATGAACCCATTTTTGAAGAAATATTTAAGATAGCTCCGTTTTCGTTAATTGCCTCAATCAATGGTTCAGTAAAAAACACAGTTCCGTTGACATTGATGTCAAAAGTCAGATTGAATGATTTTCTTTCTGGATAGTATGTGTCCAAATCTGGTCCAATTCCTGCATTATTTATCAAGATGTCAATGCCTTTAAATTTCTTTAAAATCTCTTTGTGTGCATCCTCGATACTTTCTGGATTAGAAAGATCTAGTTTTATTGAGTGAAAATCTTTACCTTCAATATCATTGATTTTTCCACTTCTACTGGTTCCAATAACAATAAAACCTTCATTAAGCATTTTCTTAGCTAGAGCTTTCCCAATTCCTTTACTTGCTCCTGTTATCAATGCTATTTTTTTCATTTATTTTATGTTTGCCAACGTTTAGTATAAACGGTCGTTTTAATGCCGTATATACATTGTTAGTGTTATTTTCTATTAAATTCCCATATCGCCAGATTGCCATCACACTCAAACCTTGAATTTCCAATGATTTCAGTGATTGGCTCGACAGATTCATTTAGTCGAATAAAATATCTATTGATAGTTGGTGATGTAAGATCTTCTATAAAATCTAATTCAAAGAACTGATCTTTATTTGAAATCCGAGTCAATCCATTTACCCTTGAGCATGAGTCAAATCCTATTTCCCCTAAATAACTAACCATTTTTAAACTGTCATTTGGATTTAAGCTAAGACCAATTCCAATGATATCATTCATTAGATAGTTTGAGGACGAATCAGATTCTTGCGCACTGTTATAGTCAACAGGTAAAAACGTAACCGAATCGTGGTAATTCTTTTTTGTCCAGCTTTCGTACTGATTTTTTCTCATTTCCCATGTGGTTATAGGATTAATTGAATCTTTAATCATTAGCGATAAGTAATTGAATTGGTCATCAGACTCGTATTCGATAAATCTTAGTTTATTGGTATTCAATTTATTTAGATAATTAGCTTTAAGCGATGCCAGACAAATCCTAATTTCCCCAATCTCTAATTCTTCACTGTCCATACTTTTTGGATGAAAAAGTTCTAAATAATTTGTAGCACCAATTAAATAGAACCCTTTATAACCTTGAAGCTGTTTTTCATGTGAAAATGCAAACTGGCTTATAAATTCTGAATTTATGGCTTCTGCATATGTTACCGAATCCAGAACAAGCAGAGAATGGTTGAAGCAAATCAGTTTCTTATTTTCATCGTCATTTGTTGTGGTAAGAATCTTTTCTTCATTTTTTTCTGACGATGAGCAAGATCCTGTCAAAAGGGCGATGATCAAAGAAAAGAATAGACTTCGTATCATAGTTTTTCGTTGTTTAATTAACACTAACGATGCGTCTAAACTAAGTTATTCAATTTAGTTTAGACTGTGTTGGGCATTGTTTTAATTTATTTTGTGAATTTCAAGTGACAGTATTATTAGATTTAATCAGGGCTTTCACAAACACATCTTATTGTGAACTTCCTTATTGGTTTTTTTGTTATGTGATGATCATGACTATGGAAAAATATCCTTTTACTTGAGATGTGAGAGTGAAAGTTTCTCTTTTTGTTTGTTGGATCCTTAAACCAAAAAGTAGCACCAATACCAATTTGAAATTTATCGGATTCTTTCCATCCAGATGATAGTATATTTAGGAAATAAGGGTTGTTTATTAAGCTGTCGTTACTAAGTATATTGATTTCATATCCATGAGAAATATCTGTAGTGTCCCATTTTGAACCCGGTTTAGCATTCCATTTTTTATGTGGGTAAATGATCCATTTGTTTTTTTTGTCAGTTTTAAAATTGACATTCATGTATTCTTTTAATTCGTTCCAATCTTCTAATGTCGGGACTCTCCATCCTTTTGGGCAAACATTTTCAATATCTTCAGTACTATAATATTGACCGTACATATTGCTGTCAGTTTCAGAGTTTTCGTAACTCGATGAGTTGGATGTTTTGAATCTTAGGTTTTCGGTAAACCATATCAGATTTCCAATTTTTTGAGTTTTGTAGGTGTTGTTATCTCTAGGATCGGTAAAAGTTATAGAATTATGATCTTTAACATTATTATTGTAGGAAGTCCATAATCCAATCCATCCTATGATTAATGTGGAAAATAAAAAAATTTTCATTTTTTGTGTTAAATCAATTTTTCAAATTATGCCCAACGTTCCAGCTAAGCTACGTAATAACGGTTTGGTAGGCAAGGTTATGTTGCTTAGCTTTTGTTGTAAGTATTTATTCTTCTTTAACTAATCTTAAGTATTTCTTTTCGTTTATTTTCCACATCACCAAACCAAATATAACAATACCAATTATTATAAAAATTGATAATTGAACTGCAAATTTACTGCTGAAAAAAGCATCCTTAAAACTCATCTCTCTTAGCTCAAACATCTGCATAATGCAAGCTGTCAAAACACCCCAAAGGCCACCTGAAAAAATCATAAATTTTATCATTCCAATTTGTCTTGTTTTAGCCCAAGAAGTAACAAATTTTTGTTCTTTTTTAGTCATATTAATTTAATATTATTTATACAATTACTTACAACGTTTAAGCTAAACCAAGATAAGCAATTTGGTTTAGGTGTTGTTACCACATTTTCAATTCAAAGTTTTTAATTTTTATTGTAAGAATACCTAACTCTCTTTCCCATTTGTTTTAATTTGTTCAAACATACCATAAACAAATTCTTTTATTTCAGAGATATCTGCATTTATTTCATTGGATAATAATTTCAATATAGTTTCTTTATCGAACCCTTTATTGTAATGATAATCCATAATGAAATTGCCTACAAAATATATTAATTGTTCTTGATTTTTGATTTCATTTATAAGTGTTTTATCACCATTAATATATTTTTGATATTGATCAGGTGGTAAATCAGAAGTAATAAACCAATCATCAGCATTAAATTTATTTGCAAAAGAAAATTCCACTTGTTTTTTGCCATTACAAAATGCACAATGAGGTCCTATTGTCCAAAAAAATTCTCGTCTAGTCTTTTTATATCTTGAAGGTTAACATTTCCTTTACCAAGACACCTAGGACAATCAATCATTTTATCATTGCTCATTTTTATAATCTTTTTTATGTTGTTTCAAATAATTTTATTGGAGCTAACGTTTAGTATAAGAAAAGTAGGTGATTAGAAAGCAA
>JAQWQH010000217.1 GCA_029244805.1 Flavobacteriales bacterium | reverse complement strand
CCCATGCAGATGGATCAAGTTATTCTGGTGAATTTGCTAAAGATTTGATGCATGGAAAAGGAATATACAAATGGGCTAACGGAGGTAAATTTGAAGGTGTTTTTGTTAATGGAAAACAAAAAGGAAAAGGAATTTACTTTTGGCCTGATGGGTCTTCATATTTTGATAATTGGGAAAACGGAATGCACAATGCAGAAGGAACATATACAGATGTAAATCATAAAAAATATCATACTATTTATAGTGTTTATATTGAATCAGTCGAAGAAACAAAAAAGATTCTCCAAGATTCAAACATTAAATTAGATTCTAATTTTAAATTAAAACTTTTAAATAATTTATCAGACTCGTCATTTTTAGAAAATGCGGTCAAAGGTGTAGTTGATAATCAGGAAGAATTCACTAAAAAAGCAATCAAAAAATTAAGCCAGGATAAAAGCAATTACTCTAGTAGCCGTATTCGAAAAACAGTAGCTCAAAATTCGCTAACTAGTATAGAAATAATTGAAATTCTTGTTGGAGATGAACACAGACATGTAAGAGAAGCTGCTGCAGCGCACCCAGCAATAGATAAAAATAAAGTTGAAGAGCTTTCTAAGTCAGCCGACAGGTATTTATTAAATGGACTTTTAGCAAATCCAAATTGTCCAAAATCATTAAAAGAAAGCATCCAAAATCAACTAAAAGATGAAGAAAAATATCCTCGTCATTTAATGGACATAGCTTTTAATAACGAATTCTATCATTTAGACGAGGTTAATCCTGACAAATTTTGGGCGAATAATTTGATGGAAGAAGCCGAACTGCTATATAATGAATTCGAAAATGAAGACGGTGAAAGTGAATTTGATTTTGAAGATTGGCATGAGGATTGTTTTGACTATGGTCAAGCATACTATTTGTATACAAATTGCCCAGATTATGTTCCGGCAAAAGCCGCATTTTTTCAAGTAAACGTATATCTCCCTAACAATGAAGGGTCTGGGATTAACATTATTGATTTTGATGAAGTTGTCGATACACTTTTGAAGTATCATGATTGGGATGCTGAAAGTTTATTTGAATTATACCCTTGGATTGCAGATTATAAGAATGAAGAGGACATTCAAGAAAAATAAAAGTGGCGAAAGGTTTACAAAATATACAATGGAAAGACGGAGATATATCTTCTATTAAATTGTGGTATTGGACAATGGGATACACAGCACAGCCATAAGCCGAGGAATTTTGGACCAGGTTTACGGAGTTAATACCCGCTGTGTAAAGAATTAACTTATGAATCCGTCAATTTATGAACAACAAAAGTAGGGCAAAACTTTCTTTTTTTTAAAGAAACTATGTGAGCTTTCTAACGCCAATGAAAACAAAAATCATTGGTGAATAGCAAATAAAAAAAGCAATAATGTAGTCCTTAAATCCAAAAACCAACATAAAACTGATAATTAAAAGCTGGAAGCCTAGTCCAAAAGTTGAAAGAGCTGTCATCAACAATTTAGGTATTTTTTTAGATTTGGAAGCATTTGAATCTAGCAGATAAATCACCTTATCGAACGCTCCATAAAGTCCTTTGTAAATTCGAAACAGTAAATCTACATTTTCTTGTTTTTCAGCACCCAAGGCAACAGGAGGATCAAATTCGAATACCCTGCTAGTTGTATCACCATTTACATTATTCCGCAAAATAACATAATAATAGTTGTATAGTGTTCCTTGTAATTGGACTCCTAAAAAAGCAAAAAAAGTAATTATTACATTTGCTTCAGTGCAGTACCAGAGAGCGGAAAAAATAAAAATATTTAGAATGATGTCAGCAACTGAATCCAAGTACCTACCCGTATGCGAAGGGGTTTTTTTTACTCTCGCTAATTCTCCATCTGCAGCATCCAGGATTGATTTTAGAACTAAAAAAAAGGCTGCAAACCAATTTTGTTCAAATAATATACACGCAATGGCTATGAGACCAGAAACAATAAACCATAAAGTAACATCAATTGGAGTATAGGAAGTTTCTTTGAGAGAATTAGCTATGAGACGCGCTACAGGTCTTCCATAATCTGAAAAATCTAAAAACCTGTATTCTTTCGGCAACTTGGACATTGTATTTTCTTCGTTAATATTTCCCAGAACCTTGTTTGGAGCGGTAAATGTACAATAGCTAAACATATAATTAACACAAAAAATTAGTTTTGTTTAATATTTTGAGGTTTTTGATGAACAATTTCGTAGATTTGTAAAAGAATATGATGTTGCATAGAATTATCTGAACACAAAGTATACAGTCAAACATTAAAACAAATCAAATTGAAAATGGACAACTTACTAATTGAAGATTACGACAAAACCCCTGATTTATCATATGATGAAATAGGAGATGACCACATATCAACAGGACTAGAAACTCCGATGAAAGCAAACGCATTTGAAATGTCGGATGATGAAAAAAAAGAAAAAATTACTGATTTATTTAAAGGAATCATGGATGTTTTAGGTTTAGACCTCTCCGACGACTCCTTGAAAGGCACTCCGAAAAGAGTAGCAAAAATGTATGTAGAAGAAATTTTCTCTGGTCTCAACCCTGAAAACAAACCTAAAATTTCACTATTTGAAAACAAATACAGATACAACCAGATGTTAGTGGAAAAGGATATTACATTTTATTCTAACTGTGAGCATCATTTTGTTCCAATTATAGGGAAAGCTCATATAGCATATGTATCTTCTGGAAAAGTAATAGGGTTATCAAAACTCAATCGCATCGTGCAGTACTACGCTAAGCGTCCCCAAGTTCAGGAGCGGTTAACAAATCAAATAGCAGAAGATTTAAAACTGATTTTAGACACCGAAGATATTGCTGTTATAGTGGATGCAAAACACTTGTGTGTTTCTTCTCGAGGAGTAAAAGACAACACATCAACTACAATCACCTCCTACTATAGCGGAATATTTCAAGACTCTAACAAGGTTACAGAGTTTCAGAATTACATAAATAAATAGGACACGAAAAAAGTTCACGAAGCGCTTTTTTCACTGATTATGGTAATGGTTTTACTCAGTCCTCTTACAACCAATTGGATCTATTTGAAAAATTTCCTGGTTGATAATTGAAAAAACCTTCAAAATTATGTTTGTTGTAATTATATTGCTTTAGGTCTATATACCCCTACTTAAACATAAACCACAATTCGTTTAACTTTATTCGAAATTATGCTATTTGGTAGTTTTTGCAAAAAATAAAACAACCAACATTGCTAATGCACCAAAAATAGCAAACCCAATAACTAAAGGCACTACAGTACCATTATAGGATAGTCCAATATACGCTCCAAAAGGCACAGATATAAATGTAGATATCGAACCTACAATTGCAGACCCCATACCAGCGATATGGCCCAATGGCTCCATTGCTAATGAATTTAAATTACCAAAGAGTATTCCTGTGCAAAAAACTGTAGCACATAAATAGGACATAAATAAAACGAGCGACGGAGAAGGTATAAACCCAAATATTACTCCCAAGAAAACAACAGAAAATAAACAAACACCTATTGAAGCCCATTTAACCATTTTTTTCATCCCGTGCTTAACAACCATTTGTCCATTTATAAATGAAGCAGTCCCAACAGACAGAGCAATCACAGCAAAGAACATTGGAAACTTCTCCCCTAATTCATATTGTATTTGAAAAATTTGCTGGGACGAGTTTAAAAAGCCTACAAAAGCACTAGAAATAAACCCTGCTGCTATTGTATATCCAATTGAAGCTCGAGTTGTAAAGACTTCTTTTGCTGCTGAAAGCATTTTTCTCAGTTCAAACTTTATTCGATTCTCCTTTTTCAAAGTTTCTCGTTGCCGCAAAGAAAACCAAACAAACAAAATCAAACCTAAGCCAAGTATTGTCCAAAATATGAAGCTCCAATGGGCTATCCAAAGTATTCCTTGCCCCATAAATGGTGCTATGGTAGGAACAATAATAAACGTAGCCATAACAAACGACATAACCTGAGCCATTTTATCGCCTTTAAATCGATCTCTAATAATAGCGACGCTAATAGTTCGTGTGCCAGATAATCCAAACCCCTGAAGCGCTCTCCCAATCAACATAACAAACAAGCTATCAGAAAAAATAGAGATTATACAACCTGAAAAAAAGAAAATCAGACCTATGTACACAGCTTTTTTACGTCCAATTCCATCCGACAATGGACCATAAAACAATTGTCCAATTGCCAAACCAAGAAATAATATCGATATGATCAACTGGTTATCGTTGGGTTCGGTTACTCCCAAATCATTTCCTATTTGCGACAATGCAGGGAGCATGGCATCTATAGAAAGTGCAGTCAGAGACATCATCATTGCCATTAAAGCAACGAATTCTCTAAATTTCATTATTGGTTTTTGCTTAGCTTCCATTTCGATGACGAAGCTAAGGTTTATATAAATGCGGAATCTTTATTTTTCTTTTAATCTGATTACTTATATTCTCTAGACTTAAATAGTAGCTTCATCTAAATGGCTTAAATCAGAGCTGAACAAACCAAACCAATCATCATTGCTAACCAAGTGAAGTAATCTTGTCAATAACGATACTATTGGTTCAAATTTTTCGAGCTTTCGAAATGACATCAAGTCAGAAGTTCCGCAACCATTTAGGCGAAATATATAAACGAGTTGATATATTTGTATCCAAAATTACTCTTTTATGCTATCCGTTCGTCAGACCAAAATATTCTTAACCACATTCGTATTTCTATTTTCAATGCATGTTTCTGCACAAAAGAAAAAGAAGAAAAATAAAAAGAAGGAGAAAGCAAAAACCGAAATAGTGGTTCCTGTTTTTGAAAATGGAGAAGCCCAAGTGGTGCCAGGTTTTAGTGGTTTTGATAACTGGATTCGACATGATTTGTTTGTAGAAACAACTTTCGACACAGATGGTGATGGCAAACTAGATCGAATGCACGTTTCTGTTACAAGACCCAAACAAACCGATACTGACAGTTTAAAACTACCTATTATTTATGTCACTAGTCCGTATTTTGCGGGAATAGCAGAAGACGTAGAAGGTGGAATGTGGAACGTAGAACATGAATTAGGCGAAACTGCTAAAGAACGTGTTCATGCCGAAGTTACTAGACGCGGTGAACGGCCTATTATTTCAAATTCCCATCTACTGAAATGGGTTCCAAGAGGATATATTGTGGTTCATTCTTCCTCTCCAGGAACGGGACTTTCTCAGGGAGCACCTACCGTAGGTGGAGACAACGAAACCTTGGCTCCAAAGGCAGTAATTGATTGGCTCTGTGGAAGAGCAAAAGGGTATAAAGAATTAACTGGGACAGATGAAATAAAAGCTTATTGGTCAAGCGGTAAAGTCGGAATGACAGGAACATCTTATAACGGCACTCTTCCATTAGCTGCTGCAACGACAGGAGTTGAAGGACTTGAAGCAATCATTCCAATTGCACCCAACACTTCCTATTACCATTACTACCGATCGAATGGCCTAGTTCGTTCACCTGGAGGTTACCTGGGAGAAGACGTTGATGTTTTGTATGACTTCATTCACAGTGGAGATGAATCTAAGAGAGCTTACAACAACAAAACTGTAAGAGATACAGAAATGAAAAATGGAATGGATCGCGAAACTGGAGATTACAATGACTTTTGGGCAAAAAGAGACTACCTCAACCACATGGGGCCCATGAAAGCTGCACTATTAATGTCGCACGGTTTTAATGACTGGAATGTAATGCCTGAACACAGCTATAGAATTTATGCGAAAGCAAAAGAAATGGGACTTCCATCACAAATTTATTATCACCAATTTGGGCATGGCGGTCCGCCTCCTATAAAGATGATGAACAGATGGTTTACACGTTACTTACACGGTGTAGAAAACGGTGTAGAAAATGACCCAAAATCTTGGATTGTGCGCGAGGGAGATAAAATGGACTCCCCTACTTCATATGCTGATTACCCAAATCCTGGCGCAGAAAATGTGACGCTCTTTTTGCATGAAAACGGCACAAAAATGGGCTCATTAAACCAAGTAAAATCATCGCAAGAAGGATCTCAAAAACTGATAGATAATCATACCATCATTGGTAAAGAGTTAGCGAAAGCTGATTCTTCAATAAATCGATTATTGTTTTCTACGCCAACACTTATACAAGATGTTCATTTATCTGGATTATCCACTATTCGAATAAAAGTTGCCAGCAATAAACCCGCAGCTAATTTATCCGTCTGGTTAGTCTCACTTCCCTGGAACGACGATAGTAAAGCCAAAACGTATGACAATGTAATTACTAGAGGTTGGGCAGACCCACAAAACAGTAAGTCGCTTACTGAAAGCTCACCGCTAACTTCTGGTGAGTTTGTTGAATTGACTTTCGACTTGCAACCAGATGATCATGTTGTAAAGGCAGGACAACAAATTGGGTTAATGATTTTCTCAAGTGACCAAGAGTTTACACTCTGGCCAGCGCCCGGAACAGAATTAACAATCGATTTAGACAACACTAACATTACTCTTCCTGTAGTGGGAGGAGCTACAAAATTAAAAAAAGCAATAGGTAATTAAGGTATCTTTTGAAATTACGCTAAAGTAATTCTGACTTTCTTTTTCTTTAATCGTGTGTTATTAACCTTAGGTAAAAGATTGTCAACAGCATTCGACTTAACAGAAACAAAAGCACAATCATTTTTCAACTCAATTACACCCAATTCTTCTTTGGAAAGGTCTCCTTGTTTAAAAAACAAACCAGCGATATCTCCTTTTGAAATCTTATCTTTTCTACCTCCAGAAATAAACAAAGTACTCCAATCAGCTCGTTCTTGAAGTGGTTTTTTCATTAATTGCTCTGCGGGTAAATCACCTATGAAATCAGGTAAATTTTCTTGTTCACAATGCAACACATATGCGCTTCCATCGCTATTCATTCGGGCAGTTCTGCCATTACGATGCGTAAACTCTTCCGCCCTATTAGGTAGGTGATAATGAATAATAAAATTAATTTCTGGAACATCAATACCCCGGGCAGCTAAATCTGTTGCCAATAATATTTGGTGTGTACCGTTTCTAAATTTAATCAATGTCCTTTCTCTTTCTCCTTGCTCCATTCCCCCATGAAACGTTCCATGAAACACATTGTATTCTGACAAGTATTCGCTTATGCGCTGGATGGAATCTTTAAAATTACAAAAGATGATTCCGTTTTGATTTTCAAGATGAGCTATCAATTCTAAAAGTGTATCCAATTTATCTGTTGAAGGAGATATAACCATTTTAACCGCTAATTGAGAAATGTCCTCATCTAAATAATCTACAGTCACGGGATTAGTCAATTCCACAAAACTAGGAATTGCAGCTCCTTGTGTTGCTGAAGTCAATATCTTTTTGCGCGTTCTCGGCAACAGATCCAAGATTTCTCTCATTTCATTTTCAAATCCTATTTCTAACGATTTATCAAATTCATCTAACACCAAAGTTTTTATATCTGCAGTTTTAAAAGCTTCCCTTCTCAAATGGTCTGCTACTCTACCGGGCGTACCAATCAAAACAGCAGGTCGATGTTTTATGTCTAACCTATCTTTGGACCCAGAACGCCCCCCGTAAACAGCGTTTACCTTAAAACCCGTTCCCATATCCCGAAATACTTGCTCAATTTGAATTGCCAATTCTCTAGAAGGAACAATTATCACATTTTGAATTTCATTACAATCACTATCTAACTCCCTTACTAAAGGCAGCAAAAAAGCTAAGGTTTTACCTGTTCCTGTTGGAGAAAGCAATATTATATTATCCATAGACTCTATGGCAACCTTCGCCTCTAATTGCATTGGGTTTAATTTCTCTATTCCTAATTTAGAGAGTATATCTTGTTGACTTTTTATTCTGTTCGACATGGAGCAAAGGTAGTTTCTTAAAATGAAAAACCTTGTTAAACACAATTTAAGTGGAAATAACCCTCAGGAGAAAAAGAATTTCCTGAATGTTTTTAATCGAGGCTTTAAACGAACTAATACACAACTTCTCACCAAAATGAAAACATGGATATGCGCACAAGGATGATTCACAAATTAAAATGACAAAAAAAAACACCCTCTGAAATACACTAATCATGGGTTTTTTTTAAAAAAAATAAACTTTTGTTTAACTTTTATTTGTTTTTGTTAAACATTATGTTTTATCTTTGTTCAACATTTAATATAAAACATTAAACAAAATAAAGAAATGAAAAAACACTTATTATCAATCAAAAATTTACTCCTTGCGACCACATTAGTGGCTTCAGGTGGTCTTGTTACTGCTCAAACTACTGTTTATGATGTAATCGCAGGCAGCCCCAACCACACTTATTTAAAAACTGCTCTGGATCAAGAGGGTTTAAATAGTGTGCTTGATGTCAACGCAAACCAATACACAATTTTTGCTCCTGACAACGCAGCTTTTGAACAACTAATTATCGATCTTAATCTGACCGGCATTAACGATGTATTGGGTTTAGCTGATTTATCTAACATACTGCAATACCATGTCCTTTCCGGGTCAGTACCATCTTCCGCAGTTGCTAACGGTCAAATTGTGAATTCACTTCACAACGACAATACTTTAAAACTGACGACTAACGGATCAAGTGTTTTTGCTAACCAAGCTGAAGTGAATGGAGCCGATTTGATAGGATCAAATGGATATGTACACTCTATTAACTCTGTTCTTTTGGACAACGAAACAGTAGCTGACATTGCAATTGATAGTCCAGACCACAGCACGTTGGTCGCTGCTGTAATTGAAGCACGATTACTACCTGCGCTAACGAATCCTTTCTCTGAATTAACAGTGTTTGCTCCAACAGACGCAGCATTCACAGCAGCATTAACTGCAATGAATATCTCCGCGGCTGATTTATTGGCTTCACCAGATTTAACAGATATTTTATTATACCATGTTCTAGGTTCGGAGATACTCTCTACAAGCCTTTCCAATGGTATGATAGCTCAACCTTTGAGCACCACAAACACATTGAAAGTCACTATCAATGGAGCTGACGTTTTTATAAACCAAGCACAAGTCACAACTCCAAATGTTCAAGCTGGAAACGGAGCGGTACATGTATTAAACGGAGTAATGCTGCCTGGTGAATCAGTAGCTGATATTGCAATTGATAGTCCAGACCACAGCACGTTGGTTGCTGCTGTAATTGAAGCACGATTATTACCTGCGCTTACAAACCCTTTTGCTGAATTTACGGTGTTTGCGCCAACAGACGCAGCATTTACAGCAACATTAACTGCAATGAATATTACTGCAGCTGATTTACTAGCTTCACCGGATTTGACAGATATTTTATTGTACCATGTATTAGGTTCGGAGGTACTCTCTACAAGTCTGTCTAACGGTATGATAGCGCAGCCTTTGAGCACTACAAACACATTAAAAGTTACTATTGACGGTTCAGATGTTTTTGTGAATCAAGCCCAAGTAACAACTCCTAATGTACAAGCAGAAAATGGAGCGGTACATGTCCTAAACGGAGTTGTGCTGCCATCCGAAACAGTAGCTGATGTTGCAATAGACAGCCCAAATCACACTACATTGGTTGCAGCGGTAGTTGAAGCTAGATTGCTTCCTGCACTCACCAATCCATTTGCTGAATTGACATTGTTTGCTCCAACAGACATGGCATTTACGGCGGCTTTAACTGCAATGAATATTTCAGCAACTGATTTGTTAGCTTCCCCAGATTTAGCATATATTCTACTCTACCATGTTATCGGAAGCGAAGTATATTCAACGGCGCTGACCAACGGTCCTGTAGAAACATTGAACGGTCAAGACGTGATAGTAGATATTACAGCTGGTGTGATGATCAATGACGCTAATGTTACGAATGAAGACATAGCATCAACTAATGGAATAGTACATATAGTTGATGGAGTATTGTTACCAAATCTAACATCAATCCAAGAAAACAATAATTTAGACGTACAGGTATATCCTAACCCTGCAATAAATGTTTTGAATATTACATTAAACAGTAATGAATTGTTTGATTTAACCATAACAGACTTAAATGGAAAGCAGATTCTAGCAGAAAGAATTTCAAGCATATCGAATATGGTTGACATAACTAATCTTAGCTCAGGGATGTACTTACTGCGAATAGCAAACAGTAATACTCAATCTACTACTAAAATTCAGATCAATAAATAAAATAAACTAAGATAAGGAGAGAAAAAATCTCCTTATCTTAACTTACAACTGAGCAATATTAAATTATGTAAAACATATTTTCAACAAATTAAATATAACCTAATCATTAAAATAATTTTATCATGGGACGAAAAAGAACAGCAAAACAACTAGAAAAAAAATTAGCTGAATTAAAAGCTAAGACACCTAAGTTTAAGTTAAAACTGAACGAAAAGACAATAATTACTCTTTCCAACATTGATAAAGTGAAATATTGGAAAAGTTTATATCCTGATGCTCAACTTATTTAAATTGCCGATCTAAATAAGCCGGTAATAAGAATTACAAGAATCTTTGTCTCTCCGCTAGAAAGTCACAAAGATTCTTGTCATTTCGGTTTATTTAAAATGAAAACTAGAAAATAACCAATCCGAAATATAAAAATCAAACCATGAAAATATTCGCATACACTTTAGCAGCTATTATTTTAACCTCTTTTTCATTAATAAAAAAACCCAATAATAATATGAATGACTCTGTTTACGACATCGCAATAACTTCGCTGGAAGGAAAAACAATTGATTTAAATGAATTCAAAGGAAAGAAAATTCTTTTCGTGAACGTTGCTTCGAAATGCGGTTTTACTCCTCAGTACAAAAATCTGCAAGCATTGCACGATCAACACGGAGATAAAGTCGCTATAATAGGCGTTCCATGCAATCAGTTTGGTGGTCAAGAACCTGGTTCAGCAGCAGAGATAAAAGAGTTTTGCAGCAAAAATTATGGTGTTAGCTTCTTAATGACGGAAAAATATGATGTAAAAGGAAAAAATCAGCACGAGCTCTACAAATGGCTAACAAATAAGTCCCAAAATGGCGTTGAAGATTCTACGGTGGGTTGGAATTTTCAAAAATATTTAGTGGACGAGAATGGTAAACTAATCAAAGTTTTCAAATCAGGAGTCAACCCTTTAGACAATTCTATTATAAACTCACTATAAGCTAAAAATAAACCACGTGCATCAGAACATTTATTTAATAAAAGATTTGGAGAACCTTACTGGCATAAAGGCCCATACGATTCGTATATGGGAACTTCGCCACAAACTGCTCAAACCCCTCAGAACAAATACCAACATAAGGCAGTACTCTGAAAGTGATTTAAAAAAGATACTCAATATAAACCTACTGTATAGTGATGGAATTAAAATCTCGAAGATTGCGAAATTGTCCGATACAGATATAATCGATAAAGCGACTGAATTAATTGAATCGAAATCAGTAGACTCACCAATAGATGTAAAAAATTTAACTGACGCAATCTTGGAAATGAACTCTGACAAGATGCACAAAATACTCAATGATGTTTTTAAGGAAAAAGGCATAGTGCAACTTTATCAAGAGGTAGTAGTTCCTGTTTTAGTAAAAATTGGAGAATTATGGCAGCTGAACACCTTAAACATAGCCCATGAACATATATTTTCGAATGTCTTGCGCGAGTTCATCATTTCTCTGTCCAACGGAGTAAGCAAACCTAGAATAGGAAAAAAAGTAATACTATTTTTACCAGCCGACGAGCAACACGAACTTCCACTTCTGTTATACCAATACCTCCTTAGAGACAAAGGATGGGAATGCATTTATTTAGGACAGAAAGTGCCGTTTGTAGATTTCGAAAAATCATATTACAAATTCAATCCGGACATGGTAATTACATCGATGATAAAGAGTACATCTGAAAAACAATTTACAAGTACTTTGGAAAACTTTTTGAGCGCCGTGCCGCACGAAAAACTTTGTCTTAGCGGATCCAACACATTGACTTACTTCGACAAAATTCCGAAAACTGTATCTACCATTCATTGTATGGATGATTTTGAGGAAATATTTTCAAATTAAACTATTATGAAAAACATACTTCTAATTTCTATTTTAATGCTATCGTTCACATTTGCTATTTCACAATTAGTCATGAAAAAATACGCAACCAACATTTCTAATGAAAAATACAACATTTTGAAGAAGTACGATAAATTTGAAATTAGAGAATACCCGGAAATGTTTGTGGCAAAAACCAAACTAACCAGAACCAGCTATGAAACCAACTCCAGTGAAGGATTTAGGAGAATAGCGGGATTCATTTTTGGAGGCAACCACAAAAAACAGCAAATATCAATGACCTCTCCAGTAATTATGGACATGAATGAATCTGTAGAGATGTCATTTATTATGCCAGAAGGAGTAACACCTTCCAACGTTCCTGACCCTAATAATTCAGATGTAATTTTAGAAGTAAGACCTAAACAAATTGTAGCAGTTTTATTTTTTGATGGCTGGGCAAGTACAGAAAAACTCAAAAGGAAACATCAAGAATTATCCGATCTACTTACAAAAAATAGAATTGAGCATGACAAAGATTTTACTTTTCTAGGTTATGACTCCCCCATGCAACTGGTAGGTAGAAGAAATGAAATTTTAATACCAATTGAACGCATTCCATAACCTATAAAGTTCGAACAGAAACTAAAAAACAAACCTTAAAAGCATGGTACCAGCCACATAATAATCAGAAAAATAATTACTCTTGAATCTTTAATTTTTCATTTAAAACGCGAAGTATCTCTCCGGTTGCAACAACTTGAGAACCTTCTCTTAAAATAAATTCAGCCCCTTCAGAAAGAGCTCCAACATAGGGATCTTTCCATATAATTCGCATTTCAGATTGGATTGTATCTCCCGGCTTAACCCTATTTTTTCCAATGAACTTTTGATCTGCAGAAGTTAAATCCAAACCATCTTTCAATTTAAAAAGTGGCCGATATATTTCATCCGTTATTTCACTTCTCCCACCCTCTTCCGTAGTAAGAAA
>JAQWQH010000121.1 GCA_029244805.1 Flavobacteriales bacterium | reverse complement strand
TTTAATGAAGATTTTGAGTCTAACACTTTTAATACCAATTTATGGACGATTTCAAATCCTGATAATGGAATTACATGGGAAATTTTCACTGTGGCTGGAAGTTCTCCTGGAGATAAGGCTGCAAAAATCGATCTTTACAACTACGGGAATGGATTCGAAAGAGATGGTATGCAGACTCCGCCGTTAGACTTTTCTAATCATACAAACGTGAGTATGACGTTTGATCATGCCTTCAGAAGATACAATACCAGTTCAGCAGATTCTTTAGTGCTTCTTGTGTCTACAGATTGCGGTAATTCCTTTCAACGAATTGCTAGTTATGCAGAAGATGGCACTGGCTCTTTGGCAACCGCAGTTACCAGTACCGTCGAATTTATTCCAGTTGTCGGAGATTGGTGCACTGGAACTATCGGAGCAGATTGTTTTACAATTGATTTATCTGCCTATGATGGAGAGTCTTCTGTGGTTGTTCGCTTCGAAAGTTTCAACAACGGTATTGCTGGGAATAATTTATTCATAGATAACATAAATATTGATGGTACAGAGATGAATAACCCTCCAGTAGCGAACTATTCTGCAGGTGGCAACTTGTGTTTAGGTGAAGACGTTAACTTTACAGATAACTCAACTGGTAGTCCGACTTCTTGGTCCTGGGACTTCGGAGATTTACTTGGAACAAGTAGTCAAGAGAACCCCACTTATAATTATTCTACAAGTGGAGTTTATACAGTAACTTTAACCACGTCAAATGCATTTGGTAGTGATACATATGCGCAGACAATTACAGTCAATTCATTGCCGAATGTTGTTGCAAGTGCAAGTTCAATGAACATTTGTCTTGGAGATACTCTAGAATTATCTGCCACTGGTGCAGATGCATTCAACTGGGATAATGGATTGGGAAGTGGCACTAGCATTACAGTTGTTCCTTCTTCATCAATGGTCTATGAGGTGACAGGTACAGACGGAAATGGATGTTTAAATTCCGATCAAGTTAGTATTACGGTTAATCTTAATCCTACTATCAGTGTGTCATCAACTCAGAACCCTTCCTCGTGTAATGTGTCAAATGGTTTTATTACTATCGGATCAGGAAGCACAGGAAATCTTGAATGGGCAGGTCCTGTTTCGGGAAGCGCCAACAATGTGACTTTGCCTTATGTAGCTAACGGACTTGGGTCGGGTCAGTATATATTCTCTTTTGAGGATGTTAATGGTTGTACAGCTCAAGATATTTCAGCTACCATTGTCGACCCTAATTCTCCTGATGAGCCATTGATTAGTCAGGGAGATACGATTAGTTTCTGTCAGGGACAGTCAGTTGATCTCACTTCTTCATATGTTTCAGGAAATACCTGGTCGACGAATGAAATAACGCAAACTATTTCTGTAAGCACCATCGGCAGTTATTCAGTTTATTATACGGATCCATCTGGATGTGTGTCAGCTGAAACTTTTGTTGAGGTAATCGAAAGCGCTCCATCTAGCATCAATACTAATGGAAATGTTTCTATTTGTTTAGGCGAAGATGCTACATTGAATGCTTCAGGAGCTTCTAATTATGTTTGGGATAACGGTGCAGGCAGCGGTGCTAGCGTAGTGGTTTCTCCATCAGCCAACACCACTTATATAGTTACAGGAATTGATGCAAGCGGCTGTCAAGCTCAAGGGCAAGTTAGTTTAGTTGTTAATTCGCTACCTATTGTCACAACAGCTGCTGATTTCTCTATTTGTTATGGATCTACTGCTGGTTTATCAGCGATAGGAGCGTCTTCTTATTCATGGGACAACAATGGCGGAACGGGTTCGAGTATATCGGTTTCTCCAACTGCTACAACAACATATACGGTGACAGGAACTGATATTAATGGCTGCTCAGATACAAACATGATAACAATAACAGTAAGCCCTCTTCCGATAGTTTCAATTACTCCAGCTTCTCTAGATACACTTTGTGCTAGTGGTTCTGATCCAATTACATTATCGGGAACTCCATCAGGTGGTACTTTCACAGGGCCAGGCTTGTCAGGCAATGTGTTTAACCCAAATTCTGTTGGAGGCCCAGGTTCATTTACTATAAATTATGATTATACAGATTTAGTTGGATGTGTGGGAACAAACTCCCTTGAGGTTATATTAGTGAGTTGTTTATCACTTTCCGAAAATTTGGATGAAAAGTTGATACTCTCTCCGAATCCAAATAATGGTGTTTTTAATGTTTCAGGCTTGAATGAAAACACAGGTTTTATTATTGTTGACGCAGCAGGAAGAGTTGTTCATCGAGGAGTTGTTCAAAAATCAAAAAACAGCCAGTTTTTGTTGGACGTAGAAACAGGTGTTTACTTCTTGCAAGGAATATCTGGAGATAAGCATACGGTAATTAAATTTATTGTGAATAATTGAAATTAGATTGGATTAACTATTATTTTTTGTTGGAACGAAGGTGAGCGAGTTTCGTTGTATCTTCCAATCACAAATAGGATAAATGATTTGAAGAAGGTCTAACAACTCCGGTAAAGATTGAAGTTCTCCATTGTTCTTAATTTTATTTTTAAAAAAAAGTAGGGTACATTTGTTGTTGTGCGGTGTAGTAGTATAACAATAAAAAACATAAATATGAAAATGAAATTTTTAGGAGCCCTGGCATTAGCGGGATTAGCAATGACATCGTGTTCGAAAGCAAAATTAGCGAGTAGTTTCGCAGATGAGATCTCTACAGAAGAGAGTCAAATTAATTTAGCAGAATCAGGTTATGAGATTAATGTAGTGGAGCCCACGCAGTCATCAGCAGATGGCTATTATACTCAAGGAGTTATTGAATACACTAAGAACGGTGCTGTGTTAGCCTCTGTAGATTTTGGAAATGGAGCTTCAGATTCTCAGGCCTTAGCAAATGTTAATGGTGTAAGTTCAGGGATTGAATTAAAAAAGGATGAGGACTACTACAAGGGAAAAAAGTCTAAATACAAGAAGGTAATTGTGCAGCCTATTATAAAATCAGATGAGTGTAATTTTATTGTTTCAGGAATAATAAAATATTACGAAGTTAAATCTGGTGACTGGGCAGCTACTGTTGATTTCGGAGATGGAACGTGCGATGACATTGCTGTAAAGACCACTGATGACGGAAAGTACACATTCACAGTAAGTGAGTATTTTAAATAATTAAATTATCAGCAGCACTATTAGAGTGCTGCTTTTATACTTTCGACCTTGACAAAAGATCAATTCAACATCTGTTTCAATAAATTTTTTGACCCGATAAGAAGCTTTATTTATTTCCGCTGCGGGGATCAGGAAGTGGCTACAGATATTGCCCAAGATTCCTTTATGAAAATCTGGGAAAAGAACCTCGAATACAATGAAAATCAGATTAAAGGATTATTGTACAAGATTTCCAAGGAATTATGGATATCCCAATACCGTAAACTTGATTCGGCCAGAAAATTTGAATTAAACTTAACATACGAAGATGAAAGAATTACTCCTGAGGATCTTTTGGAGTATGACGAATTAAGAGTTAAGTATGAAGAAGTTTTATCCATTCTGCCGGAAAACCAAAGAGAAGTGTTTTTAATGAGTAGAATGGAAGATTTAACTTATAAAGAAATAGCCGATCGTTTGGATATAGGTGTAAAGGCTATAGAAAAGAGAATGAGTTTAGCATTGCGTACACTTCGTAAAGAATTGAAATATGGAAAATAAAGACTTATACAACGACTTTGATGAAGAGAAGGAGAAAGAATTTTTTTCTAAAGTGAAGGTTGGTTTCACTAAAAGCAAGGAAGATGTTTGGAGTAAAATGGAAGTTAAGCTAAACAATACTCCTGAAGTTAAACCACAGCAATTAAGAAAACAAACGAAAGTGATTGCTGTTAATTGGAAACGTTATTCAATTGCGGCATCAATTGCAATATTGTTTGGATTAATTGGATTTATGAAATTTTACACCGTTGAATTTAATTCTGTTAATGGAGATACACTATCCTTAATATTACCAGACAATTCAGAGGTTCTTTTAAATGGTGAAAGTTCAATCCAATATAATCCATACTGGTGGAGTTTTAATCGTCAGTTAAGTTTTGAAGGAGAAGCATTTTTTGAAGTGGAAAAAGGAAGTGAATTCACTGTTTTTTCTAAAAATGGCACCACACAGGTTTTAGGGACTTCATTTAATATCTTGGCAGAAGATGATATTTATGAAGTTTTTTGTAAAACGGGGAAGGTTAAAGTATCGGGAGGTGCTGATTTTAAAATTATCTTTCCCGGCACATTGGCAGTATTGTCGTCAACTGGTAAAATTGAGGTTTCTGAAGATGTTAAGCCAGAAGAGATATTGGACTGGAGAACGAATGAGTTTATTTTCAATACAACTCCATTGATAAAGGTAATCCGTGAATTAGAAAGACATTATAATGTTACAATTGTAGCTTCTAATTTGAATTTGAAAGAAATACTTTTTAGTGGCTCATTGAGCAGGGAAGCTTCTCTAATTGAAGTTTTGGAATCCGTTTGTTTTAGTTTTAATTTGCATTTAGAAAAATCAGGTGACAATATCTATACGGTTTCAGAGTAGTGAGGATTAAACATAACATCATAGTCCTTTGGTTAGGGTTTTTGTGCAATACATTAATTGGACAAGAGGTGAAATTAACCTACCAGGACCTTCCTTTAAATGATGTTTTATTAGATTTGAGCAAGCACCATAATACACAGGTATCGATAAATGCATCTAAAGCCAATAACTGTTTAATAACAATTGATAAAGCCTTTGAGAATCTCTCGGAGGCTTTTTACTATTTAGCTGGTTATTGTCAGCTAGAAGTTCGTAAATTAGGAGGTGTTTATTCGTTTCGAGAGGTTGCTTCTGTTGAGGAAGATTCGATTGTACCAAGAAAGAAGCTTGTGTATCTTTTTCAGGGAGTTGTGATAGATAGGAATACTTCAGAGCCTTTGCCTTTCGCCACATTGAAAATAGGAAATCAAATAATAACCAGTTCGGATAATGGTCATTTTAGCTATAAATCGAACCAATCAAAACAAACAATTCGTCTGAAATATTTAGGATATTATGAAAAGGATACAATCCTAAACTCTGGGAGTCATTTAAAGATACCTCTCCAGAGTTCGGTAATGAAATTAAATGAGGTTGAGGTTAATTATAAGCCTATTTATTACCGGAGCACAGGGGGTTCTATAGGAGAAATACAATTGAATGATATTGCCTCAAATTTGGTGCCTGGTAATGGAAGTAACTTAATCTTTAACACACTAAGATTGTATCCTGGAATTTCTGCTTCAGGCGAGTCAACTTCCGATTACATTATTTGGGGGTCATATCCTGGTGAAAATAATATTGATTTTGACGGAGTAACCTTATTCCACAGTCGAGGAATCAATGATGGAATCGGACGCGTAAATCCATTAATAATTAAAAATATTGAGATTTATAAAGGCGCTTACAATGTGGATGTCGCAGATGGTGTAGGTGGAGCATTACATATCAATGGGAAAAAGGGAAGTGTTGACACTACACAGCTCAAACTATCTGTAAACAACCAAATTACTGGGGCTTATGCTAACCTTCCTTTTGACAAGTTTTCGTCTAACCTTCAGATTGCCGGAAGATATTCATATTATCCATTCATGGAAGGTTTGTTAAAAACAACAAGTAATGATCAATACTTTTATCCGAGATATAACTTTGGCGATTACAATATAAAATTCAATACATACTTTAATAATAACGATCAACTGCAGTGCAGTCTTCTCGGAAGTTCAGATGACTATTACGAATCTTTGACCAAAGAAAAAGACGGATATTTTCACAGGTTAAAGATAACTTCAAAGCAAACAGGAGGAGCATTTATGTATCATAGAATGTGGAAAAAAGGAGGGATTACATCTTTTCAATTGTCTAATAGCTCCTATACTACGGAATACACGGCTGAAAGTCATTTTTCTACTCCTTTAGGTGTTTTATCTTCAGATAGTGTAAATAATTTTATCGCCAAGGGGGCTCTGCAAATAACACATCAATTTCCTGTGTCTAGGTGTGTGAATATGTTGACGGGTATCTCGTATGTTCAAAATGACTATCAACTTTCAATAAAGTCTGATAGTTTGTTTTTAAATCAATCTGACAATAGTTTAGAGCGGTTGTCTTCTTTTGTTAAAAACACCTTTCAATTTGGTCGGCTTACGCTGCAGCCAGGATTAAAATTAGATGTTGTATTACCCGGGTTACAACCTTTTTTGCAACCTAGAATTAATGGTAAATATAACTTAAGTGAATATTGGGATGTTAAGTTTGGTTCGGGTTTATACCGTCAATATATTTCAAAATCATTACTGACAGACAACTACGGTCAGCGTACTTTTTTCTGGCAAACGAGTAACCGTGTATCAGCGCCATCTGTCAATGGAATTCATAATGCATTGTCCTTATCGTATGAGGCTAATTCTACTGAATTAACGGTAGAGGGATTTTTTAAAACCACATCGAATATCAATCGGTATTTTATGAGTGATAGTATCAGTGTATTGTTTCATTCTGTGGGTGAATCTAAGTCTTATGGGGTAGATTTTCTGCTAAAAAATAAAATTGGAACACATGAATTACTGCTAGCTTATTCTCTGGGAAAAGTTGAGGAAAGGTTTGAGCAAAACTCAAATAATGAATTTACTGAAGCTCCTCAAGATCAAAGGCATGAAATAAAGTTAGCTCTATTATTACGTTTCAAAAAACTTAAAATATCTCTTAATCAAGTATTTGGCTCGGGGTTTAATAATAGCTTGGAAGGGTTCTATTTTAAAGGAAGAGAACCTTATTCTCGTTTCGACTTGGGCTTGGAATATGATCTTGTCTCTCGCAAAATTGATATGGACCTAGGTATTTCAGTACTCAACTTATTTAATGCCCAAAACGTTAGATTAAATCAGTTTTCAAGTTTTCCAGATGGCTCAATTGCTTATGCCTCTGGCGTTCCTTTTACCCCAAGTTTGAGTTTATTAGTATGTTTTTGAATTTATTTGTCAAACTCCTAAAAAGCTAGGTTTTAGTTACAATAGTTTTGAAGTCTAAAATGAGCTCTGATCCTCTAGAATGAAGCTTTAGCGAAGGCATTTCGCTTGTCAATAATCTATTTAAATTATTGGCAACTTTTAGCATAGCAGATTCATTAATATCGGAAGCCATAAAAACGAGTTCAACCGACGATGGCTTTTCATTGATTTGGATTTCAATTCCTTTGCTAGAATTTTCTACTCCAATTTCTGAGGACATTAGTAATAAACAGTTTGTTGCAATTGCTAATGCCAAATTTCCCTTAGCATAAATTATAGGGTCAGATTTGAAATCAGGTAAAGAAAATCCTCCAATTATATCTGTTGAATTTCTGGCAAGATCTTGGGCAGAGGTTATGATTTCTGATATGGGAGTTGATTCTGCATTTATTACCAAGGACTCTAGTGCTTTTATACAGTCCATACTGTCATTCAGAGCAAATTCCATTTCGAAAAGCAAATCTTCACTGTGCTTATGCGCTTTTGAAGCAGCTTCATGCGATAACCTTATAGCGTCTGAAAACTTTGATTTGTCTGAAAAAATATGTTGGGAATGATTAAGATATGTTTGCACAGATTTTCGGGCGGAATGTCCAAGTTGAACAAAGTTTTCTAATGACTTCAGAGAATTAGCTAGTTCTGAAATAGCTGGTATTAAAGTAGCTTCGGTTAAGTCTAATCTTGTTTGTCTTCGATCTTTTGCAAGGTGCTTTAGTCGGATATTGACTAAATCTGCTAACTTTTTCAAGGAATTGTGTTCTTCCTCAGAAAACTCTCTTTTTTTTGTGTCCAGAACGCAAAGAGACCCCATGACTGTTTCGTCTAATTTTATCGGAACACCAAGGTAAGATTGGATATTATATTGTTTTACGACATGTTGGGGAATTCGTGGATCATTCTCTGCATCATTAACCTCAAAAGCCTCTCCATCTTTAACTACGAATTGACAAAAGGAGACATCTCGATGAGTGCCTCTTGCTTCAGCAAGCACAGGAGGTAAGCCAATATGTGCCTTAAAGAATTGTACTTGATCTAGGACTAGACTTACAAGCGCTATCGGGCTATTCAGTTCTTCTGAAGCATTTTTAACTATTTCCTGAAGTTCAGCATCATTGGTTTCAGCCAATAGCTCTTTGGTAAATAAATTTTGCCTATTATTTGTATTTTCTAATACATTAATTCTGTCCATAGTTTCTATTTAATTTTTTGCAACAGTAGTACTAAATAATGCTTCATTATTTTCCGAGGCAACCAAAGTTACTAATAATTATGGTTCTTTTTCTCCAAAAGAATTTCAAATAAACAAAAATCAAAAGAAGATAAATAAAATCTCATAAAAGACTAATTTGCACTTACCTTTAATGCGTTGTTAATTATTGAAATGACTAGGAAGGAATTTATAAAAATTTGTGGATTATTGGGAGTTGTCATTCCTTTTCAAGCTTCTTGTGTTTCAAGTAATTTGTTGAATCTGATAAGCAGTAAGTTTACAGGGAAAGTAATAATTATTGGAGCTGGAGCTGGCGGTCTATCGGCAGGGTACCTCCTTAATCAACTAGGGGTCGATTTTGAAATTCTGGAAGCCTCTTCAGAATTCGGTGGAAGAATGAAAATAAATACAGATTTTGCAGATTTTCCGATACCGCTAGGTGCAGAATGGATAGAAACAAAGATCGAAATATTTTCAGAAATTTTGAATGATGATTCTGTTCAATTGGATATAAAAACAATAAAGGACTCTCCCGATTATAAGTTTGTTAATTCATCTTGGTTTAATTTCTATGGTAAATACATTGTACCTTCTATTTCGGATAAAATAGTTTTCAATTCGGTTGTTAACTCAATTAATTATTCAGGCGCAAAGATTCGTGTTTTTACTAGTCAAGGACAGAAAATTGCTGACAAGGTTATTGTGTGTGTTCCATTAAAGATTCTACAAGCGGGTGATATTGAATTCATTCCAAGTTTGTCAAAGGAGAAGCAAAGCGTCATAAAAAGTGCACTAATTTGGGATGGTTTTAAAGGTTTCTTTGAATTCTCAAAGGACTTCTATGATTCTGGATTTGAGAAAACTATAGAAAATTCAGAAGCGGGGCAGAAAATCTTTTACGATGCATCATTTGGCCAGAATAGCGATAAGAAAATCATAGGATTGTTTGCCGTTGGTGATAGTGTCGACAAGTATAAATCTCTATCAAAAAGTAAACTACTGGATGTCATTTTAAAAGAACTAGACATTCTATTTTCAAATCAGGCAACCACTTATTATAAAAAACATATCATTCAGAATTGGAATAATGAGCCGTTTATAAGAGGGGGATATCTAACAGATCATATGGATTGGAGAGAGGTGCGGAAGTTAGGTGAATCAATAAACAGTAAAGTTTATTTTGCTGGCGGCGAGTATACAGATGGAGAAAATTGGGTTTCAGTTCACGCTGCCGCACAATCGGCTAAAAAAGCCATTGATGATATTTTTATTGATAGTAATTAATTTAAACTGCATCTACGAGAACTATCGGATCGGAAATATTCATATAAATCATACAATGGAAAAGATAAAAATTTTGAGTATTCACAAAAATCTATCAACTTTTTTTTATATTAAGCATTCACTAAGATGATACAAAATGAATAAAAGAATAGTAATAATATTTTTGAGCTTAATTTTCCTCAATTCATGTGTTGCGTTTCATAAGACGCAAGATATACGTGATACGATTAATTCAAATGTGGATCAAACCAATCAGAACTATTCAAAAGTAAAAGCTGATTATGAACAAAAGAATAAAATTTTTGAATCGTTAAAAAGTAACGTTATTAGCGTGTCAGCCCCTTCTTTCAGGCTTATTTCAGATAAGAAGATAGCGTTTGACAGTGCATATCAAAATCTTACAAAAACAAAAGAGGATATAAATAGATCTCAACAACAATTTGAGCAACTTGTTGTTGGTAAAAGTAAAATCAAATCTAATGAACCGGAATGGGATGAGTTAAAGCAAATTAAAAGTGATATCACTTTTTCTACAGGTCAATTAAATGGTTTAGTAGAGTCTTATATCTCTCGGTCCAATAGCCTTGGAGCTGCCATTAATAAAAGTCATTATAAAAGTTTGAAGAAAAGTACATTTAGTTCGCAAATACAAAAAAATATAGATGAGTTAAATAATTCATTGTTAAAGATTAATGGGCAATTAAAGTTGTTCGACAATGAGATGAGAAAAGCTTACTTAAACAACCAAATTAATGACAGCACTTACCAATCAAAACAGGAAATATCTGCAAGAATTCTTACAGAACTCAATAATATGGAGGCTGCTGTGAAAAGACTTGCTGCGCTAGAGTCCAGGTTTCAAAGGAGGTACAAAAAACTGGATGAAATATGGGTTGGAGAAAACACTAAGCCCAATGAATTAATGAAAAAAATTGAATCTAAAATTAATATAATTAAGAAAGCGCAGATTGAATTTCAAAGCTTATCAAATGCTCTGAAGCCAAATACAGAATAAAGGTTTGAATTTTACAGTTCAACGGTAAATAAATAAAGCAGGAGAATCTTTCTGATAAAGATAAAATCGATGACTGAAGAGGTTGATACTTTGAAAAATACAGAGGAATCAGTTCATTAGAAGTTTGACCTTATAAGAAAAAAGGCCACTTCGATTGAGGTGGCCTTTTTTCTCATCAATGGTTTATTTTAACCTTCTTTTTTGATAGAAGCTTTTAAGTATTCCATATTCATGATTGCAATGTTTTCTAAAGAAATTCCTTTCGGACATTCAACTTCACAGGCTCCAGTATTAGTGCAGTTACCAAAACCTTCCAAATCCATTTGCTTCACCATATTTAAAACACGTTCTTTACCCTCAACTTGACCCTGAGGTAATAGAGAGTATTGAGCGACTTTTGCACCAACAAATAGCATTGCTGAAGCATTTTTACAAGTGGCTACACAAGCTCCGCATCCAATGCAAGTAGCGGCATCCATCGCTTTGTCGGCATTGTTTTTGCTTATAGGCGTTGCATTTGCATCTTGCGTATTTCCAGAAGTGTTTACCGAAATAAATCCACCTGCTTGTTGAATTCGGTCAAAAGAGGAGCGATCAACTTTTAAATCTGTCAATACGGGAAAAGCTTTTGCTCTCCATGGCTCTATAGTGATTGTTTCACCATCTTTAAATTTCCTCATGTGCAGCTGGCAAGTAGTAACTGCTCTGTCAGGTCCATGCGCTTCTCCGTTGATATACAAAGAACACATTCCGCAGATTCCTTCACGACAGTCGTGATCAAATTCTACAGGTTGTTCACCTTTATTTATAAGTTGCTCATTTAACACATCCATCATTTCAAGAAACGATGAATTCGGAGATATACCATTAACCTTGTAATCTACCATCTTACCAGAAGACTTTTGATCTTTTTGGCGCCAGATTTTTAATGTCAAATTCATGTCTTTAGTTCCTGACATAATTTTTTGCGTTTATTGGTTCAATGATCCTAGCTCAAATAATAACGAGGATCATACTATCTATTTATAACTTCTTTGTTTTAACTCAATATCGTTAAATTCAAGTTCTTCTTTATGTAATTTAGAATTCCCTGGATCACCAGTCCATTCCCATGCAGAGACATATTTAAAGTTTTTATCATCTCTTTTTGCTTCACCTTTTTGTTCTCCATCTAATTCAACAGATTCTTCTCTAAAGTGACCTCCACAAGATTCATTTCTGTTTAAGGCATCCAAAGCAAATAATTCACCTAGTTCAAGAAAATCTGCTACTCGACCTGCTTTTTCTAGTTCAGTGTTCAATCCATTTGCTGTGCCAGGCACTCTAACATCTTTCCAAAATTCTTCACGAATTCCACGAATTGTTTTTATTGCTTCCTTGAGCCCAGATTCATTTCGTGCCATCCCCACGTTATTCCACATTACTTGCCCCAATCTTTTATGAAAGTGATCAACGGATTTAGTTCCTTTAATATTGATTAGTTTGTTTAACCGGTCAGAAACTTCTTTTTCCGCAGTATCAAATTCTGGCGTGTCAGTTGGAATGGGTCCTGTTCTAATCTCGTTCGCCAAATAATCGCCAATTGTATATGGAAGTACAAAGTATCCATCCGCTAGACCTTGCATCAATGCAGAAGCACCAAGTCTATTTGCTCCGTGATCTGAGAAATTGGCTTCTCCTGCAGCGTAGCACCCAGGGATGCTTGTCATCAAGTTGTAGTCAACCCAGACACCTCCCATTGTGTAATGAACAGCAGGATATATCATCATAGGTGTTTTATATGGGTTTTCATCTACGATTTTCTCATACATTTGGAATAAGTTTCCATATTTAGCTTCGATAACTTCTTCACCAAATTTCAGGATTTCAGAATCAGAAGGGTTATTGTTACCTAAAACCAATGCTTTCTCTTTTCCGTAACGTTCAATTGCAGATTTAAAATCTAAATAAACTGCTTCACCAGTTCCATTCACTCCATATCCTGCATCGCACCTTTCTTTTGCAGCTCTAGATGCAACGTCTCTTGGCACTAGGTTACCAAATGCAGGATATCTTCTTTCTAGATAATAATCTCTATTTTCTTCAGTAATAGCAGTAGGCTTTAATTTACCTTCTTTAATTGACTTAACATCTTCTAAGTTTTTCGGAACCCATATTCGACCATCGTTTCTTAAGGATTCGGACATCAGGGTTAATTTGGATTGATGATCTCCTGACCTAGGGATACAAGTTGGGTGAATCTATGTGTAACAGGGATTTGCAAAATAGGCTCCTTTTTTATGTATTTTCCATGCAGCGGTTACATTTGAACCCATTGCATTAGTTGATAAGAAAAATACATTTCCATAACCACCAGAGGCAATTACTACAGCATGGGCTGAGTGACGCTCAATTTTCCCTGAGACAAGATTCCTAGCTATAATCCCTCTTGCTTTACCATCTATTTTTACTACGTCAAGCATCTCGTGGCGATTATACATTTGGATTTTTCCCTTACCAATTTGTCTATTCATTGCCGAATACGCCCCTAATAAAAGTTGTTGACCTGTTTGTCCTTTGGCATAAAATGTTCTTGAAACAAGCACTCCTCCAAAAGAACGATTATCTAACATACCACCATATTCTCTTGCAAATGGAACTCCTTGGGCCACACACTGATCAATAATGTTTCCAGATACTTCCGCTAGCCTATATACATTGGATTCGCGTGATCTGTAATCTCCACCCTTTACTGTGTCGTAGAATAAACGGTAATTTGAATCACCGTCATTTTGATAGTTTTTAGAGGCATTAATACCTCCTTGCGCAGCAATTGAATGAGCTCTACGAGGTGAATCTTGATAAGCGAATGCTTTCACGTTATACCCCATTTCTGCTAATGAAGCAGCAGCAGAACCACCAGCTAATCCCGTTCCAACTACAATAACGTCGATAAGACGTTTGTTGGATGGGTTAACAACATTAATATTGTTCTTATGGTTAGTCCATTTTTCTTTGATAGGACCTTCTGGTGTTTTAGAATCTATAACTGACATATTATCAATGATTAAAATGGTGAAATAATGCGATTATTATAAAACCTAAGGGAATTAGGATGGAATACGCAACTCCAAATTTACTTAATGCCTTTGTGTATTTGTTATTTGCTCCCATTGATTGGAATGCAGAACTGAAACCGTGAAGAAGATGCAATGAAAGGAAGATAAAGGCAACACAATAGATTGCTACTCTGGTTGGACTCACAAATTTGTGTTGTAATTCAGTAAAATATCTTAAACCGCTATCCATATTGTCAGGATCAATAAGTCCAGACATATCACCTTCAATAAATTTTATTTTTAATTCAGGAATCCAAAAGTCGTAGAAATGAAGTCCCATAAAAGTAAGTATAAGTAAACCAGATATTATCATATTTCTACTCATCCAAGTAGAATTGGCTGCTCCATTATTTTTAAAATACTTAACATTTCTGGATCTATTATTTTTTAACTCTAGAATAAAACCCATAACAAAGTGAAATGTCACTCCAAAAATTAATATTGGCTGCATAACGTATTGTATAACGAAATTAGTTCCCATAAAATGCGACAGGTTGTTAAAGGTCTCACTGGAAAACAAAGAAGTAATATTTATAGCAAAATGTTGAAGTAAAAAAAACATTAGAAAAAAGGCGGACAACGCCATTGATATTTTTCTAGCAATCGATGAATTCATAAGAATAGTTTATTTTAGTACAAATTTAGTGGTTTGTGCTCATATAGACGAATAAATTTGTTGCTATTTATGCGTGTTAGATGCATTGCTTTTATGCAATATTCAAAAACAAAACAAAACTTTTTCTATGTAATCAAACTTATTTTTTGTGTTATGAATGATGAAAATATTTTAGATGATAATGCTTCAAGTCGGAATAAATCAGCGGTTATCGGGAAGCATGTGTCAACTTTTGTATTCCAAAATGAATTATCGAATGAATTACCTGTTTCGATATACACGATCCTTATTAAGAAAGGTTATAAATTAGAGAAGGGAGAAAAAGTTGACGCTATATATGGTAAAGGAAGTAAAATTGGGCGTGTATTTTTAGGTGCGTTCATTAAAAGGTTTGCTTTTTCAGTTAAAATCAAATCTCATAATGATATCACTTCTTTGACATTTTCGAAACATGGAAAAGGTTATTTGGGGGGAGCAATTGGTGCAGCACAAGTAAAGAAGGAATACAATAGCATAATAAGTATTCTGAAAGATTATCACACAAAAACAACATATGAGTAAAGGCATATAGCTTTATATTAAGTACTTTTATGCACTGAGAGAAATTGAAAATAAATGAAATACGAAAAGATAGACAAAGAACTTTACATTCATAACAGAAGTAGGTTTGTTAAACGGTTAAAACCGAACTCTATAGCCGTTTTTAACTCAAACGATATTGTTACCACAAGTGCTGACAGCACTTTTCCATTTGTACAACATCGAGATATACTGCACTTAAGTGGAGTGGATCAGGAAGAGAGTATATTAGTTGTATTTCCCGATTGCTTTGAACAGAAGCATCGAGAAATTCTTTTCTTGAAAGAGACAAGTGATTTAATTGCTGTTTGGGAAGGAGCGAAATTGGATAAAGTACAAGCCTTTGAAACATCAGGAATTCAAACTGTTTATTGGTTAGGTCAATTTGACGCGGTTTTTAATTCGCTTATGTCAGAAGCGGCGAACGTCTACGTTAATACAAATGAGCATACTCGAGCCAATATGGAAGCAGAAAACCGTGAAGATCGATTTATAAAAATATGCAAAGAAAAGTATCCAGCACACAACTATGAGCGAAGTGCTCCAATTATGCACGAGATTCGTTCTATAAAGCATCCAATAGAAATTGAGCTAATGCAGAAAGCATGTGATATTACTGAAAAAGGTGTTCGAAGATTATTAGGCTTTATTAAGCCAGGAGTCATGGAATATAATATCGAAGCTGAGTTGATGCATGAGTTTTTGAATAATCGTTCCAAAGGTTTCGCATACACACCAATTATTGCTTCTGGCTATAGTGCTTGTGTTTTGCATTACATCGAAAATAATAAAGAGTGTAAAAATGGAGATGTTATCTTGATGGATTTTGGAGCGGAATACGGAAACTACGCATCGGACTTAACAAGATGTTTCCCCGTTAATGGAAAATTCACTCCGCGTCAAAAGGACGTTTATAATGCTGTATTACGAGTAAAAAAGGCAGCCACTAAATTGCTAGTGCCTGGAGCTTATTTAAATGAATATCATGTTGCAGTAGGGAAATTGATGGAGGCAGAATTGATATCTTTAGGATTAATTTCTCAGAATGATGTTCAAAACGAAGATCCTAAGTGGCCAGCGTATAAGAAGTATTTTATGCACGGTACTTCCCATTATATAGGGTTGGACACGCACGATTTAGGATTGTGGACAAAACCAATGAAAGCTGGGATGGTTTTTACGGTAGAGCCGGGAATCTATATTCCGGAAGAAAATCTAGGGATCAGATTAGAAGATGATGTGGTTGTTCAAGAATCAGGAGAACCGATTAACTTAATGGAAAATATTCCGATTGAAGTCGATGAAATAGAGGCTTTGATGAATCAATAAAGGTGAAGCGAGATTACTCAAAAGATATTTAAAAGAGAAGTATAGTATGGAATCAAAGTATAAAGTTTTAGATAAAAAGATTACCGATTCGAAAGTTGGAGGGGGGAAAGACAGGATTGAAGCCCAACATAAGAAAGGAAAGCTAACCGCTAGAGAACGCATTCACTTTTTGTTTGACAAGGGATCTTTTGAAGAAATAGGAGCAATGGTGATGCACCGTTCTGTGAATTTTGGTTTGGATAAAACTAAATTTTTAGGAGATGGTGTTGTTACTGGATACGGCACAATTAATGGTCGGTTGACTTATGCTTTTTCTCAAGATTTTACGGTTTTGGGAGGGTCTTTGGCTGAAGCTCATGCGGAGAAAATCTGTAAAATAATGGATCTTGCCATGGAAAATGGTGCTCCGGTTATTGGTTTAAACGATTCTGGTGGAGCTCGTATTCAAGAAGGGGTAGTTTCCCTTGGAGGATATGCAGATATTTTTTATCGTAATACTTTATCTTCTGGAGTTATACCGCAATTTTCGGCTATAATGGGTCCCTGCGCCGGTGGTGCAGTTTATTCTCCGGCCTTGACTGATTTTATATTAATGGTTGAGAATACTTCTTATATGTTTGTTACTGGACCAAACGTTGTTAAAACTGTAACCAATGAGGTAGTTACGGCAGAAGAATTGGGAGGTGCTTCTACCCATTCTACTAAATCTGGAGTGACACATTTTTCATGTGAAAATGAAATGGAAGCAATCAATCATTTAAAGAGGTTACTTTCGTATGTCCCTCAAAATTGCGAAGAGAAACCGTCTGTTTTAGATTACGAGCATGGTAAAGATGAAACGAGAGAAGGTTTGGATAAAATTATTCCAGAAAGTTCAGGCACTCCTTATGATATAAAAGAGGTTATTGAAGGGACAGTTGACGAAGGTTCTTTTATGGAAGTCCATAAAGATTATGCAGAAAACATTGTGGTTGGTTTTGCCCGGTTAGCTGGAAGATCAATCGGAATTGTAGCGAATCAACCCGCTTTTTTAGCAGGAGTGTTGGATGTTGAGTCTTCGAAGAAAGCTGCACGTTTTGTGCGTTTTTGTGATTCATTTAACATTCCTTTATTGGTGTTTGAAGATGTTCCCGGATTTTTGCCAGGAACAGATCAAGAATGGAATGCAATTATCTCGAATGGTGCAAAGTTATTATATGCATTTTGTGAAGCAACAGTTCCAAGAGTTACGGTGATTACGCGTAAAGCTTATGGAGGCGCTTATGATGTGATGAACTCTAAACACATTGGTGCAGATATGAACTATGCTTGGCCGAACGCAGAAATTGCTGTCATGGGAGCAAAAGGAGCTGCAGAAATTATTTTTAAGAAGGATATAAAAGAAGCAAGTAACTCAGAGGAAAAGTGGAAAGAAAAAGAAGCGGAATACGCTGAGATGTTTGCCAATCCTTATAATGCAGCTGCCAGAGGTTATGTTGATGAGGTTATAAAGCCACATCAAACTAGAGAGAAGTTAATAAGAGCATTTAAAATGTTGGAGAATAAGGTCGCTACATTACCCAAAAAGAAACATGGTAATATCCCCCTCTAAACAACCTAAGTTAATAAGATTGGTAAACCGACACATACTGTAATATGTTTATGTTTGGACTATTTTGTTAGCGCTTAAGGGAGAACTCTTTTTCTCGGTCCGTGAAGACAAAGATTGAGTTGTTCATATGTTTATAGGGTAAATCATAATATAGATTTTAATATTTTCTATATCCGAAATAAGAGTTTTAAATTACTATCAAATCAAATAATTATGCTCGTATGGTCATAGTATTGAATCATCATACTCCCCAAGATGAATTAATTAGAATATTAAACAAATCGTTTAATAGGCAGTTAGAGCTGAAGAGTGTATTGAGTCAAAAAATTAATTCTACCCGAGGAGGAGAACAACTTTCTTGGATTAAAAAGTATAACAGTCT
>JAQWQH010000163.1 GCA_029244805.1 Flavobacteriales bacterium | reverse complement strand
TTTAGAATCATAATCAACTACAACATCAACTTGCTTGATTTCATATTGCCTATGTTTTACCTCAACAATAGAATCAGTCTCCACGTCTTTTACTTTATAATTCTGAATACCTAAAACAACATTTACCTGTCTTGACCCAAGCGCACTATCTATCCTAAAATAAATAAACTCCTTATTAAAGAAATGATACCCATTATTTAATAAATATTTTGTTATACGGGTTCGCTCATAATCCATTTTATCCGTATTGAAGTTTTCCCCAACTTTCAAATATGAATCTTGAGAAATACTGTGTATGTAGCTTGACAATACAGAATCATTGATTTTATGCACAATTTCCTTAATCGTATATGGTGCCCCCCCCGTTATAATATAGGAAACATCAGCTTTTTGATGTTTTCCAAAAGACACCTTATATTTAATTTTATTATTAAAATAACCTTTGTTAATCAGCTGATTGTTAAGCTGTTTTATTGACTTATGTATCTTTAATGAATCGAGAATAATCGGCGCTTCTCCAGAATTTCTAAGCCCCTCTCCTAAAGTCGTTTTAACAACCTTGTGTTGCTTAGGAAGCTTGCCGTTTGCACGTCGCTTTTCATTATTTAAATCAATTTTCAAATTCTTTTTGTCCGCCTTATTCAAGTACACCAACCTTCTTTTTTGGATTCTATCTTCATTGGAAAGGCTATATATTCGCAAATGAAGCCTTATCAGTCCGAAACCTATTCTCCTATTTGGTTTTTGCTTTAATATTGGATACAATTCATCAATTGAAATTTGCTTACCTTCAGCACTTGCTAAAAGAGAGTCTTCTGCAAACAGTATTTTGTTGCTATTCAATAAATATTCATCTTCAAGGACATATTTTGTCGGACTACAAGAAAACACCCCCGAAAGAGCAATTGCGTAAATAAAATATTTAAAAAGAAACCTTTTCAAGAATGCAAATATATTTGACTGATTTAAATGCAATTTAGTAATTTGCGCAAAAATAGAAATTAGGTGATTAATAATAGAAAAATAAAGCTAATCAATTCATTAAAAAGGAAAAAGAATAGAATTGAAGAAGGATTATTTGTAGTTGAGGGAGAAAAAAACATCGAAGAACTTCTGGATTCCGATTTTCAAATATTCGAAATTTATGCCACCGATGATTGGTTAAGTGATGTTGAACACATTAAAATCTCATCAAAGGACTTGGGAAGAATCACATCACTTTCAACTCCTAATAAGGTTCTAGCTCTCGTTAAAATTCCTAACTTAAATTCAATTAACACGGGTATTACAAGTTTGGTAATTGATGGTGTAAATGATCCTGGCAACCTAGGCACAATTATCAGAGCCGCAAATTGGTTTGGGATTAAGCAAATAATCTGTTCTAGCAACAGCGTTGACAAATTCAACCCTAAAGTTATCATGGCTTCTATGGGGTCCATTTTTAAAACAGATGTGATTTACACTGATTTACATAAATTTCTTTTAGACTCAAAACTTCCTGTTTATGGGGCATTACTTCAAGGAGAGTCCATATATGATTTAAACATCAATAGCCCATGCTCTTTTTTATTGGGAAGCGAATCGCATGGGATTTCTGCTGAGCTCATTCCATTAATAACCAATAAGACGACTATTCCCGGAGGCAAAAACACAGAATCACTTAATCTTGGAGTATCTGCTGCAATTTATTGTTCTGAATATTTTAAGCAAAATTCAATTTAAACGCTCTTTTTTGTTTCTATTATACACCTAATGTTTAGCCCATACAACGAAAGTAGCACTGCCTGTATGTTTGGCAACACACGTATAATTCATCATAACCTTCCGAATTATCCTTTTATTCCCTGGTAAGTCAATAACACGAGACTCCATTCCTGCAGTAAATTTCTTATTTACTTTGACTCTCCTGGACTCCCCATTACCAAATACAATTTTTATATCTCGCAACAATATAGGTGCATCTAAAACCTTGAATTTTATCTTGGTAAAAAAACCTTCAAATGCAGTAACTAGAATCTCGTCATGATCGGCTCCCATATTTACTTTTCTTGAACCTAATTTCTCCCACTTAAAAGTTTGCTTGTTTTTAACGGAAAGACTAGACCCTTCAACCAATCCAAATGAAAACATACCTCCAATTAACAAAATGACTAAAACTAATTTTATACTTTTTTTCATGTTCTAAATTTTTATAAGATCCATTTTTAGACTAAAAAAATACTAGAAGGTTTAACCCTATACTTTTCCATTTAAAATAGCTTCAATACACCTTTGTCCATCAATTGCCGCAGAAACAATCCCTCCTGCATAACCCGCACCCTCTCCTACTGGATACAAACCTTTTACCTCTATGTGTTCAAAAGACTCTTTATCTCTTGGAATACGAACGGGAGAAGAAGTTCTAGACTCCACCGCATGCAATACAGCTTCATTTGTATAGTAACCCCTCATTTTCACTTTAAAAGCCTTGAACCCCTCTCTTAACGCTGCAACCATAAATTCTGGCAGCACATCTGAAAGCTGAACAGAAGTAATTCCGGGGTAGTAGGAAGTTTTTGGTAAATCCTTTGACTTTATTCCTTCCACAAAATCAATCATTCTTTGCGCTGGAACTTTCTGTCCTTGCCCAGCGATTTCCCAGCATTTTGATTCTACACTTTTTTGAAAATACACTCCAGCAAGGTCTCCATAAACATGAAAATCTGAAATATCATCCCATCGAACCTCTGTCACAATTCCTGAATTCGAAAATGGATTATTCCTTTTACTCGGTGACCATCCGTTAGTCACTACCTCTCCTTCAGAAGTAGCGCAGGGAGCTATTACTCCTCCCGGACACATACAAAAAGAATAAACTCCTCTATCACGCGTTTGTTCAACTAAACTGTAGGATGCTGGAGGTAAATACCCTCCCCTATCACCACTGCATTTGTACTGCACCTTATCAATTAGAGATTGAGAATGCTCAACCCTCACTCCCATTGCAAAAGACTTATATTCTTGTTTAATACCTTTTTTCTCCAATAAGAAATAAATATCTCTTGCGGAATGCCCCGTAGCTAAAATCAAATTCTCACAAGAAACATGTTCATTTCCGTTAATTAATATCCCTTTTACTTTTCCTTGCTCAATTGTAATATCAGTCATTTTTGCATTAAAGCGAATTTCTCCTCCACAAGAAATAATCTGCTCTCGAATATTGGCAATTAACTGAGGTAATTTATTTGTTCCGATATGCGGATGAGCATCAATCAAAATATTTTTATCTGCTCCATGATAAACCAATGTATCTAGGACTCTTTTTACATTTCCCTTTTTCTTAGAGCGTGTATATAATTTACCATCAGAATATGTTCCTGCGCCACCTTCACCATAACAATAGTTAGACTCTGGATTTACCTGACCTTCTTTATTAATGGCAGCCAGATCTTTTCTGCGCGTTCTTACATCTTTTCCTCTTTCAAACACAATTGGCTTTAATCCATACTCTAATGCCTGCAAGGCAGCAAAAAGACCGGCGGGACCACTACCAATAATTACAATAAAATCACTTGAATTTTCGACATTTTGATATTTGAAAGTATTTTCTACTTCGACAAAACATTCATCAACATATACAAGCGCTTTTACCTGGTATTTAACCGGAGTTCTGCGGGCGTCTATAGAGCGCTTTATTATTTCAATATGATTAATCCTTTCTTTTTTAAGCTTTAAAAAGAGTGAAACTGAAGAAAGCAACTCCTCTTCTATAAAGACTTGTTCTGGAAGAAGAGATATCTGAATTTCCTTTATCATTATCCTTCAAACGTAAATGATAAAGACCAAACTTTTGATCGCAGACTTTGAATAGGACTAGAAAATTTCAAGTTTTCTTGAATAAGCATATTCTTTAATCCCAGACCTAGCTTTAGCTCAATTCCAAATTTGAAATACTCTAGAAAAAAATCCATTCCACCACCAACTTCTAATCCATAATCTGCTCTGGATGTCTTAACTATTTGATCCTCTAATGAAGCCGAAGAGTTTTTGACATCCTCGCTGCTCGACATATCAAGACCAAATCTTCCCCCACCAATCACATATGCAGCAAAATTATTTATTCTGTTTGTTCTAAACTTAACCAACAGCGGAAAATCTAAAAAAACTGGCTGGACTGCTTTCTTCCAAAACTCGGAGGTATCAGGTTGTTTGAAATAAGTATATTCTAACACCCTTTCTTGAAATGATAATGAAGGAACAATTCGTATTTTTACATTCGGCGTGAGGTTTAATGAAGATACTATACCAAGATTAAACCCAGACTTTGGCTCTACCTCCATCACCATTAAGGTATCTATCGACGTACCATATTCTGCGTTTTTATCTAGATAGAAATCTGCTTTGTTAAAACCTAACACAAAACCAAAATGCATTCTAGCCTCGTCAAAGTCATGTAAATTTTTCATCTGTTGTGAATAGCCATTTAAAGCAATTACAAAAGATAAACAGGTGACAATCAGATTTTTCATTATTGCGGAAATAAAATTTAGATATGAACGCAGGTATTTAGGTTTTATTTCTCTCCGATATATATTGTAGCTATTCCTCCTGATACTTTGATCTTAGAAACATTTTTAAACCCTACAGATTCATAAATATCCAAAAACTCTTTACCTTCGGGGAAAGCCTCAATAGATTCAGGAAGATATGCATATGCCGAAGCATCTTTAGAAATAGTTTTGCCCACCTTCGGCATAATGTATTTTGAGTATATCATGTAAGTTTGTTTTACAGGAAATCTTTTTGGCTTTGAAAACTCCAAAACCGCAGAAACTCCTCCAATATTCAAAACTCTATACATTTCTGCAAGGCCTTTTTCTAGGTTCTCAAAGTTTCTTACCCCAAACCCCACGGTTATAGCATCAAAATAGTTATCATCGAAGGGTAAATTTTCTGAATCTCCATTTTGAAGTATTATCTTATCTTCAAAACCCTTTTTCATCATTTTTTCTCTGCCTTTATCCAGCATCCCATTAGATATATCAACTCCAATAACTTTTTCGGGATTTAATTTCAAAGCTTCTATCGCAAAATCTCCCGTACCAGTGGCTATATCCAAAATTAATTTAGGGTTGTATTTTCCAATTATTTTAATTGCCTTCTTTCTCCAGAGTTTATCGATACCAAAAGATAAAAAATGGTTCAAGAAATCATACCTATGAGAAATATTATCGAACATTTCAGCAACTTGTTCTTTTTTGGAACTATCTGAATCCTTAAAGGGAGTAACTATTTTGTTTCTTGACATGTGTACAAAGATAACGAGAATTTACTTCTATTGCTATTCAAAAACAATTTTTAGCACATAATACTACTTCCCTTTATTGCCTTTACAATTAGAAAGATTGTAATCTGTTATTTTTTCAATAATTTGTATAAAACTATTACCAAATAGCCTGTAATTGAAGTTTTGAACGATTACGACTTTAACCTCCCTTTTATTATTAGAAACAAAAGAAACGTTTGATTTCATTTTTCTTGTAATACTTTACCATTGATAATAAAAGCTTATATGTTAATGACATTAAAATTTTATTGGAAGTATAATTCATTCAATACAGTAAAACAAACATTCCTAATAATGGCTTTTAATATGGGACTGTAGCACAAGATAATAATCTGTACCGTTTTCATATCTTTGCGTTACCTTATCGAATTAATACAATTTCAGTTGCAAGGAAGTAAACAGAGTCGGGAATTAACAATTGAGCAAAAACTTATCGTTTCTGCGCAAAACAACCCTGCTCGGTTTGCTCCTTTGTATGATAAATATCATAGACAAATTTTTCTTTTCATTTTTAAAAAAGTTAAAAATGAAGAGATTGCTGGTGACATTACTTCTACAGTTTTTCTTAAAGCCTTATTAAACATAAAGAAGTTCAAATTTCAAGGTTTCCCGCTTTCCTCTTGGCTCTACAGAATTGCATCGAACGAGACCAATATGTATTTCAGAAAGTCAAAAAAAACAAATGAGGTAGAAATAATGGAGTCTGATGTTATTGCTTTAATGACTGAAATGAAAGAAGGTGTTGATGAAGACCGTCAAGAAATGCTAATTGCGGCTTTGAATAATTTACCTTTGGAACTTACTGAATTGATAGAATTAAGATATTTTGAAAAAATGTCTTTTAAAAGAATAGGAGAAATTAAAGGTATTTCGGAAGGGAATGCCAAAATAAGAGTGTACAGAGTAATTGAAAAATTAAAAACAATATTGAAGGCTAACTAACGAATGAGGAAGTACAAAATAAATAGAGACAAAAAGCGCAAGCTTCCACCGCATGCAGTCAGCGATAAATTCAAAGACTTCGATAAAATTCGTATGCAATACAATGAAATAACTAAGCGGCCTAAACAACCACTTTATAAAAACAAAAGGCTCTTTATGCTCTTAATATTAATTGCAGTAGTTGCCTGGGTAGTTTCGGAAAGTATAAAGGAAGAGAAGGCAATTGAAGCCGAAAAAAACAAAATAGAAATGAACGAATAAGAGGAATAGGTATCCATTACCTATCCTTATTCAAACCTTCTATTGGAGGATAATTTTTTCTGTTCTTACTACTTCATTTACATTAATCTCAATCAAATATATTCCCGACTCTAAATCAGATAGATCCTTAATTATTCTTACTTCATTTTCCCAAGAATGAGCTATCAATTTACCTGTCAAATCAAAAACTCTAACTGACCAAGGTTCCAAAGGTTTCTCATTTAATGCTATTTTAATTAATCCGTTAGATGGGTTTGGATACAATGAAAATGTATTATTTATTAAATCAATTATTCCTTGCGAATTTGGTTCAACGGTTGTATGCCTATTGGATCTTGTAGTATTATGATCTTGCGCTTTAGTGGCAGTGCAAGGGCTTGAAGGCTGAACTTGTACCATATATTCTACATCAATTAAATTGGGTGGTGAGATATCAGTCCAAGAGGTAGAAGTACTAACAACAGTGTCTACTGGAATCCATCCCGTTGAATTAGTGTATCTACTAATGTAATATGACCCATAGCTAAACCCGTCGTAATAATCCCACAAAACATTTACAACACTTCCTAATCCAATATTACTGGTAACGTGCATGGTTTTGTGACTTGGACTTTTATAAGACTCATTACCGCAAGAATCAACTGCCGATATTTTGTACCTCCAAGATTTAATACTTGGGTTTGCGGTAGGATCCAACCACTGACTTAAAACATTTACTGGATTTGTTCCTACTAAGGTGTATACACCCGTAGAGTTACCTTCTCGATAAATATTATAGTGTGATATTCCAACTGTATCTGTCTTTGTCCAAACGACTAAATTTGTATTTGTCAATGTATCTACTGTAACTAAACAAATCTCTTCTCCCAATGGAATAATTCCATTTACCGTACCAATGTAAACACCCTCACAACCTGCATCGTCTGTAACGGTTAATTGATAATTTCCTGGGGTAAGACCAGAAATATCCTCAGACCCTTGTCCGCTATCCCAACTATATGAATATGGCGTCGAACCACCCGTCACACTGACTTCTATACTTCCACCATTACCTGAGCAATGCGGTTGAATAATTAAATCCTCTGTAATTACTGGGCCATCAGCGTTATTAATACTGTAGGTCATACTTGAAAGACACCCATTTGCATCTGCAACCGTAAGGCTATATGCACCTGCCTCCAAGCCAGAAACATTATCTACTGTAGCATTTCCTGCAGAAGCGTCCCACTGATAGTTATAGTTTCCAGCACCTCCAGACACATTTACCACTATTGAACCGTCAGCACCTCCACAAGAAGCCTCAAAAATATTTGAATTGGATAGATCTATTGGATTAGGTGCATCAACAGTAAAACTTTCTGTTGTTTCACATCCATTAGCGTCTTGCAAGGTAACATCATAAGTTCCAGCAATTAACCCCGTAACATCTTCTGTGGTACTGCCGTCAGACCAAATATAGCTATAAGAACCTGCTCCTCCAACCGCTGTAATATCAATTGCTCCATCCGAATCTCCGATACAACTTGGATTTTGCGTACCGGATAATAAAATACTTGGCCCATTCCAGTTGTTAATAATAACAGTAGAAGAAACAGAACATCCAGCATCATCTATTACCTGTACACTATAAATACCAGCAGACAAACTATCCGCCTGAGATGTTATTGACCCATTTGTCCATGAATAAGAAAAGGGAGAAGTTCCTCCCGAAACTACAGTTACCGCAGCAATTCCGTCATCATCACCACAAGAAGGATCATTACTATTAATATCTAACTCTATAGCTGAAGGCTCTGATACAGTTACCCCAAATGTAGTATCACATCCATCATTATCGATTACCGTCAAACTATAATTGCCAGCACCTACGCCAATTAAATCTTCCGTAAGATCTCCGGAATTCCATTGATAAGAAATTGGAACTGCTCCTCCCACTGTTGTAACATCTATGCTACCATCGTTAGCACCAAAGCAACTAGCACCGGAAGATACTGCAGACACAGATAGTGCACATAAATTTGCTGTAACAGTAAAACTACAAGTAATAGTGTTACCCGAAGAATCC
>JAQWQH010000159.1 GCA_029244805.1 Flavobacteriales bacterium | reverse complement strand
AAAGACATTGTAAGTGGAGATTTTTATTGGGTAGAAAAAGTAAAAACGAAAATATATATAGCTGTCGCAGATTGCACCGGGCATGGAGTGCCTGGAGCTATGGTAAGCGTTGTATGCAATAATGCCCTAAATAGATCTATTCAAGAATTTAAACTATCAGCTCCAAAAGACATTCTAAACAAAGCCAGAGAGTTGGTTATTGACTCGTTTGACAATGCTTCTCAAATTATTAATGATGGAATGGATATTGCGCTTTGCTGTATTGATACAACAAACAATAAACTAACTTTTTCAGGTGCAAATAACCCTTTAGTCATAATAAATAAGGGCGAAATCCGAATTCTTCATCCAGATCGTCAACCTATTGGTAAATACCTTTTTGGGAAGCCTTTTACTCAGGAAGAAATTATACTTGACAATGAGGATACTATTTATTTGTTTTCCGATGGCTTTGTTGATCAGTTTGGAGGGGCAAGGGGGAAAAAATATAAATCCAAAACACTTCTAAATTTCTTAACTACTAATTCCGAGTCAACACTGAATAAACAAAAAGATTTGTTACAAAAAGAATTTAACGATTGGAGAGGAGGTTTAGAACAAATAGATGATGTTTGTGTTATGGGGTTTAAAATTTAAAGAAGTTGATGTCACTTTTAGGTATTAAGAAATATTCGTCTTTTTAAATAATTTATAGTCTGCTATAAAAGTTCCAAACGGCAGCAGAGATGCTATTAATACCAAAAAGGTTGTTTTTAAATTCCATTTAAATTCAAGTTTTGCTGGAATCACCAATATACAATATGCTACAAACAATATACCATGGGCATAGCCAATTCCAATAGTGGCTGCAGGTATTTCCCAAATATATTTCAGCGGCATTGCAATACCCATTAGCAATAAAAATGAAGTGCCTTCCAGAAATCCAATTAGTCTTAATCTGCCGATATTACTAGTTAATAAATTCACTATTTTGGTTTATCCAGTTATTTATGGATTAGCTTTCGATTTCAAATTTATGCTTTATTTCCTTAATTGATTAATTTAACGGAATCAGAAATTTTTTCTTGGGAAGTATTGAGCTTTCATAATTAAACATGTAATCCACATTCTCTGTTGGCTAATACTTTTGTGGGGTCAAAATATTTGTGCTCGTTGGGTAATTTATATTCAATTAAGTAGTTTTCTAGTTCAGCATCACTCCAATAATAAAATGGACAAACCTTTATTATTCCATTTTTATCTTTTGTTACAATATCAAGGTTGTCTCTGTGCACAGTTTGACCTTTTCTTAGATTTGTAAACCATACATCCGGATTATGTTCTTCAAGCGCTCTTTTAAAAGGCTCTAATTTTACTTGGTCAGTAAATATATCATGCTCGGGAGTATCGACTTCTGGTATACCCAAAACCGAATCCCTGTGGCCTGTTGTTTGCTTTGGCACATAAACGAATATGTTTAAAGACAGCTTACTAATGAGCACTTCAGCATGCAAATAAGTGCTTCTGGTATTGTAGCCGGTATCGCACCATATGGTTTTTATATCTTTTTTTATATTCGAAATAGCATGCAATAACGAAGCAGAAAAAGGCTTGAAATTCGTAGTAACAATTGGTCTTTTTGCAATAAATAAAGCCCATTCTATAATTGCTTTTGGTGACTTATTTCGTAAATAGTCATTTAGCTCTTTTAGTTTTTTTTCATTTAAGGACTCTATCATTTCCCCCATTTTATTTGATTCCAAGCTCTTTCGTGAAGAAAATACAATACTACCTTTGTTACTAGTTCAACAGATCCTATTGAAACAGCAAGTGTCAATTTTCCCGTAATAATCCATGAAATCAATATTGTGTCAATTGTTCCCACTGTTCTCCAGCTAAGTGATTTTACAATGCTACGAAGTGGTTTTTCAGAGGCTTTGTCTTCAGAATAAACGCTCTTACTTTGCATGGTATGATTTAATAACATCTTAAGTTTTTGCTCATTAACCTAAAACCCTATCGGGGTACTAGGGTTTGCAAAAATAAAAGAGAAAAATAGATCTACAAATGTTTTTAAGAAAAAATCAAGAAAACTTTATAAAGGCCTTTAATTATGGTAATTATGCTATGTCTGCTAGCGTATTGTTTCTAAACACCTCCAATGTCTTGTCACGTACTTGAAGCATCAAATTATGAACACTACAAGTATCTTCATCTTCACAATCATAACATTTTTCGTAATAATTTAAGCTCACGCAAGGCACCATAGCTATAGGTCCTTCCAATATCCTAATTATGTCTGTCATAGGAATATTTTTAGGCGCTTTTAAAAGGTAATACCCTCCACCCTTTCCTTTCTTCGAACTTAAAACTCCTGACTTACGGAGCGTTAACAAAATACTTTCCAAATACTTGTGAGAAATATTTTCATTTGCAGCTATTTCGGCAATCAGGATGGGATCATTATTTTCTTGTTTTGCGATATAAGCAAGAGCTTTCAGTCCATATTTAGTCTTCTTCGATAACATTATATTATCATGCCTGCCCCAACAGTGTTATTGGTTGCTTCATCAATTAAGATTAAACTACCTGTATTTCTGTTTCTACTGTATTGGTCAATAAATAATGGAGAAGTGGTGCGCAAAGTAACTCTAGCAATATCATTGCTAGAAATAACCTTATCCGCTTCATTTCTATGAAGGGTATTTATATCAACCTTATACTTTATTTCTTTAACCAAGCAACGTGCATCTTTAGAAGTATGTTTAAGGGCATATTTACCTTTTTCTTTGAGCGGGTTTTCACCCATCCAGCAGATCATCGCTTCAATGTCCTGAGAAACTTTTGGTTTGTTGTTTTCTCGAACAATCATATCTCCTCTACTGATGTCAATATCGTCTTCAAGTGTCATTGTAACTGACATTGGAGCAAATGCTTCTTCAATTTCACCATTAAATGTGTCAATCGATTTTATTTTTGATGTAAAACCAGAAGGTAATACCATTATTTCGTCTCCTTTTTTAAATACACCTCCGGCAATTCTTCCGGCATACCCTCTATAGTCATGGTGCTCAGTAGTTTGAGGGCGAATAATATTTTGAACAGGGAATCGACAATCAATATGGTTGTGATCAGAAGCAATATGAACAGTTTCTAAGGTATGCATTAGAGTAGCTCCTTCAAACCAACCCATATTTTCTGATCGGTGCACAACATTGTCTCCCATCAGCGCGCTTATCGGTATAAACCGAACATCCTTTGTTTCTAGTTTAGCACTAAAAGCTTCCAAATCATTTACTAGCTTATCGTAAACTTCTTGACTATAGCCTACCAAATCCATTTTGTTAATACAATAAACAATGTGCGGTATACCCAATAATGAAGCAATAAAAGAGTGTCTTTTTGTTTGCTCAACAATTCCATGTCGGGCATCAATTAGAATTATAGCCAAATTAGCTGTAGAAGCTCCAGTAACCATATTTCTTGTGTACTGAATGTGTCCAGG
>JAQWQH010000158.1 GCA_029244805.1 Flavobacteriales bacterium | reverse complement strand
ACTTTCACCTAAACAAATAGTTTGGTCAGGACCAGCACTCATTTCAACTAAAACTCCTGAAATAGCACTAATTTCATAATCACATACATCTCCAGCGAAACCATCCACCATTAGATAATATTCCTGACCTGGAATCAATCCATTTCCTGTAAAATTATTATTACCGGGAGCCATAGGACTTTCACATCCATACTCTTGTATACTGTTATTCTGACAAACCACACCGGCAGAAGGAAGACCAAACATCATAAATTGAACACCATCACTGCAAGAAAAACCGCCTGAAACTTCTACATTCAATTCTACAGTAGAGGCCCCTGCTATAAAACTTATGAATGAATTATTTTCTATTGACCCACAGAATATGCCATCCGCATTTGTAACCCCTCCTAATCCATTGTTTCCCGAAGACCAATAATTTGCGGTATAACCAGCAGTACTTCCGCAATAACCATCAAAAGTACAAATAGGAGTTGCAGTCTCACAAGTATTTCCCGCTGGAGGCGTATTACCGCAACCATAAGAACCCGAACCTCCGGAACCTCCAGTAGAAATTTGACCTCCAGAAGTTTGAGCGCATATTGAAAATGTTCCTTCTTCTAAAGGATCTGCACCCACCCCAAATATGCCAGGTGAATAATAATCAAAAACTCTTATAAAAAGATAAGAACCAGGAACCAATCCAGTTATATTTGAGGATGGCATCCCACCACCTCCATTGCAGTCTACCTCAGTAAAAGTTGAATTGCAATCAGAAGCACTATATACCGACATATTCATATTTGATAGTGACCCTGACCCCATAGTAATTGAAACCGATCCGTTTGCTGGAACTAGTAATACAAACCAAACATCCTCGCCATTATAACCTCCACAAGATGGATCTACCACATTTGATGAGGTAGCTCCTATATTATCTCCATTAAAACTTATACAACCTGGATTTATATCAAGTGGTATAGCATTACAAGGATTATCATTAACCGGTTGCGCTAATGCAACTATAACCATCATAAAAGTCGATATGAACAGAATCCCTTTCATTGTAGATGGTATTTCCTTTTTGATAATGAAACTCTGAATTCAAATTCTCTTTCTAGATTGAAAGCAATATTATGATTTTCTATCTTTCCTTTAGTTAAAACACTCATTTTTGAATTTTCACCATCCTTGTAAAAACTCACGTCAATATAATTCTTAAATGCATTAGTAAAGAAAGAAGTTGCCGATTCATCAGAAACAGAATAACCTTCCTCTATTATGTATACATATTCAATAAGAACACCTGAATATTTTTCGAAACCATTTTTTTTATTAAACAGTATTCTTTCTTCAGGACTTGAAAAATCCAGATTTTCACTATTCTGACTCCAGGCTATGGACAGAGAGAATACAAACAAAATAGTTAAATAAAAATACTTTATGACCATACGATTTTCTATTTGTTGTTGCAAACTTAAATTGTAACTAAACAAATACACATGAACCAGCATATACAATACATAGACAACTCAGCTAGTGCCTGACTTTAACCACCAAACTATAATTAAATGAGGGATTCAGACTAAAAAGAAGATAGATAATTCTCGATTGAAACTCCAGACTCTAACCCTAACTTTATTTTTAATCGATATTTTTTTGTTCGCAGGCTAGCTGCTGAAATCTTAAATATATCGGCAAGTTCGGGTGTTGAGATATTCATTTTGAGTAAAGCGCATAAACGGACATCCTCTGTTGTTAATTTTTTATGCCTACCGCGTAAAATTGAAAAGAATCTACCTTCCGAAGAGTCTATCATTGCCTCGATATGCAAAAGTTGATCTTTTTCCTTTTCTTTAAGATCTAATTGCTTCAGAAACTTTCTTAATTTATGAAACTCTGGATCTGAACTATTTTGAACATGCTCAACTAACTGATTTTTAATATTCTGCATTTCATTTTTTCGAATAGAAATCTCGGCTCCTGCAGCCATCAAAGCATTCTCTTTTCTTAGGATCTCAATTTCTCCTTCTCTCTTTAAACGCTCATTTTCTAAACGCTCATTCTCAACTAAAATCAAATTCATCTTACGTTTTCGATTTACAATGTATATGATTACCAGCAATACAAGTATTGAAGAGATTGAAATTGATGCTATTTTTAATATTCGACTTTGATTTAATTGTTCATCAACAATCCTTTTCTGATCACTAACGTCATTTTTCAATTCTAAGATTTCTTTCTCATGTTCTAAAGAATCGACCATATTTAAATAATCATTGGAAACTATTTGCTCCCTTATTCCTAGTAAGCTGATAGAGTCAAGGTATTTTTTCTGATTACTTTGGTTTATGAATGCACTGAGATAATCGCCTTTCTCTGCATAACATAAAGTCAAACCCTCATATAACAATGCCTTATCTCTATAAGAATTGGAAGATTGTAAATATCCCTTAGCTTCAGTTAAAACAGTTATAGCCTCTTGCAATCTATTATTCTCTTGATAAAAAACTCCTAAATAGACATAAGCACCAAGCTTATAGGATGAAATACTTAGACTTAAAGTATCAACTATATTAATTGCCTTCTTAAAATAAAACTCTGCACTATCCAATTTGTTCAGATATATATAACATACTCCAGAATTAAGTGCATTTTTAACCAAAAATCTGGGATTATTATATCCACCTGAACTTAACTTAACTTCAAACGACTCCTTCATAAATAAAAGCGCGGAATCTGGTTTTTCCAAAGCTAAATATTGAAGTCCGTAATTATTTAACAATCCATATCCCAATGGCTTCTTGTATTTATTTAGAATTAATTTGGCGGTTTCAAACTCTTGAAAAGCTCTATTCAAATCTCCATGTTCAAAATGATAAAGTTCTCCCAAAGTATTATGATACTCTGCCTCAATAATTGGATCATTAGTTAAATCAGCTAAGTCCTTTATCAAATCAACATACTTTCTGCCTCTAGTAAAGTCATTTAAACGAAATACCATAGTCCTGCCAAAAGCATTGTATAAATCAGCAAGACTCCTATAGTCCATCAGATCCTTATATTTTTCAATCGAATATTCCAATGTATCAAACACCTTCTCCAATTGTTCCTCTCTTCCACCCAAGACCCATGAAGTAACCCTTTGCACTTCAATGGATTCGGAAATCTGACAATGAATTTCTGAATTACAGACATTAAAAAAACATGAAAACAAGGCGAAACGATAAAATAGCCACCACTTTAGAACAAACAACTCCGGTAATCTGGAATTAAGTCTACTTATAATAAACTTCATACTATAAAACTAACCAAAATAAATCTAGGAAGAAAATATTTGCATCACCATTGGAAAAGAGCCAATTCTCGTTCTTTCAATTCAAATAAAAAAAACTATAAACCACATTTCAAAGATGGAGTAATAAATAACCTAAAATAGAACCGCCTAAAACAGTCCACATAGCATTACTTTTCTTCAATCCAAAAGTTACTCCAACACTGATTACAGCAATTACAATTGCTCTCCAATCATTTATTAAAACAACTCTGCTCATCTCAATCAAAACACCTGCCATCACCGCAACAGCTGCCACATTCACTGAATCTAAAAAATAACCTAATACCTTAGATTTTCTCATTTTCGGAATTAATGGATTCAAAAGTAATACGAACAAAAACGAAGGAAGAAAAATACCTAAACTTGCTGCAACTGCACCCCAGAGGCCTGTCAATTGGTAACCAATAAAAGTCGCTGTAGAAAGAACTGGACCTGGTGTAAACTGACCTACAGCTATTGCATCCATCAGCTCCTGCTGAGTCATCCATCCAGCAGTAACTAACTCGGCATCTAAATAAGCAAACAATACGTAACCACTTCCGTACAAAACCGACCCAACTTTTAAAAATGTCCAGAAAACCTTTACTGAGGTAATTTTCCATAATGCACTTGAAGACGCTTGCAACAAAATTAATGGAGCAATTGACTTAGGAGCATCATTCAAATTTGATTTTGAAGTAAAATAAATTGTTCCTAATACTCCTGCAATCAACAACACGGCAACTTCATTGAACCCCAGTAGACTTGCTGCAATGACTAGCAATCCTAAAAAACCTAACTCCCAACTTTTCAATGCTTTTTTTCCAAGTTTTAAAACCGCTCCTGCTATAATTGCTAAAACAGCAGGTTTAATTCCATAAACAAAGGGCTCCACGTTAGGCAGACTGCCATAAGTTACATATAACCATGCTAAAAAACCTGTTATTACAACTGCTGGAAAAATAAAACTAAAGCCTGCCACGAAAAGACCCGGAATACCTGCCCTTTCATGACCACAGTGCATAGTCATTTCTGTAGAGTTAGGTCCGGGAATTAAATTGGTAACACCTATCAAATCTAAAAAATGTTGCCGGCTCATCCACTTTCTTTTATTCACCACTTCTTCTTCCATCATGGCAATATGCGCAGCAGGACCTCCAAAAGCAATGCATCCCATTTTAAAAATCACTTGAGCAACTTCAAGTAAACTTCCTTTGCTTTTCACAATAATAAATTTGAGTTAAAACAACTGTTAAATAGCCAGCTTGTAGCCTACTCCTTTGACGGTTTTTATATAATGATCACCTATTTTCTCTCTCAATTTCCGAATATGAACATCGATTGTTCTATCTCCAACAACGATATCACTTCCCCAAACAGCATCTAATATTACCTCTCTTGTAAAGATATTTCCCGGTTTAGACAGTAATAAATCTAATAATTCAAATTCCTTTTTCGGTAAGTTTATTTCTTGACCTTCAACTATTACAATATATCGCTCCCTGTCAACTTTAAGTTCTTGATTTTCTTCATCAGGAACCACCACTCCATGTTTTCTTCTTAACAAAGCTTTTAATCTGCTTACCAAGACTCTAGGCTTTATAGGTTTTGTGATATAACCATCAGCTCCAGATTCAAATCCTGCAATTTGACTGTAATCCTCACCTCTAGCTGTCAAGAATGTGATCAGTACGTTTTTCAATTCTGGCAATTCACGTAATTCTATACACGCCTCGATTCCATCCATCTCAGGCATCATTACATCTAACACTATTATATCTGGCAGAAAATCTTTTGCTACCTCTATACCCTCTCTTCCATTTGAAGCAGTTCGAACCAGAAATTGTTCCTTTTCTAAATTATATTTTAATAAAAGAAGAATATCCGGCTCGTCATCTACTAAAAGAATTTTACCTAAAGTATCCATTAATAAAGTCTATTACCACGCAAAGTACAAAAAACCCACTATCGGAATTATGAATAGCAGGATTTTCTGTGAAATTAGATTTCTTTAAAAATGTAAATCAAACTGTAATCTATACATTAAATCACTATCATCACTACCTTCAGTAGTCATATAACTCACATCTGTTTGAACCTTTAACTTATGTCCAACCACATATTTTGAAATTCCGAATGTATATTGCGCATGCGTATCTTTCCCTGTAGTAGCTGCTGGATTTATCTGAGTGTACCTTCCAGCAAACTCCCAGTTATTTTTTAATAAATATCCTGCTTGAAGATTTAACCCTGTGCCAGTATAAACACTTCCGGTATACACAGCACTGTCAGCTCCATAAACAGTCTGATTAGCTTCATCTGCAGTTCTATCAGCAAATTCAGCCATTAAAGAGAACCCTTTGTACTTAAACATTGCATCAACAAAAATTGT
>JAQWQH010000132.1 GCA_029244805.1 Flavobacteriales bacterium | reverse complement strand
AACCTACAAGTGCTGAAACTAAATACGATATCAAAATCGTACAATTGGAATTCAAAGTTAAATAGTTGTATTAAGTAAATGACGTATAAAGAAACGGTTGATTTTCTTTTCGAACAACTTCCTCAATTTCAAAACATAGGAGGTAAAGCCTACAATGGTAAATTAGATAACATTACTGATATTTGTGAATTATTAGACAATCCACAAAATAAGTTCAAAACAATACATATTGCAGGAACAAATGGAAAAGGCTCTGTTTGCAATATGCTCGCCTCCATTTTTACTCAAAGTGGATACACTGTTGGATTATTTACCTCTCCTCACCTACTCGACTTCAGAGAAAGAATAAGAATTAATGGAGAAGTTATTCCTGAAAACTACGTTATTGACTTTGTGAAAAAGCATAACACCGTTTTCAACAACATTCAACCATCCTTTTTTGAATGGAGTGCAGCACTGGCTTTCAACTATTTTGAATATAAGAAAGTTGACATTGCGATTATAGAAACAGGTTTGGGTGGAAGATTGGACTCTACCAACATTATAACTCCTCTAGTAAGCGCCATAACTTCAATTGGAATAGATCATACACAATACTTAGGAAATACACTAGAAGACATCGCAAGAGAAAAAGGAGGGATTATAAAGCCAAACATCCCTGTAGTTTTGGGAGAAGGAATCGAAAAGCAATCTATTTTTGAAGAAATTGCTTTAACTAACAACTCCCTAGTTCATATAGCGACTCAAAATAATAACCAACATGTCTCTAGTCTTAAAGGCGACTTCCAAAAAAACAATGTTGCAACTGCTCTAACCATTATTGATTTGATCCAACAACAATTTTCTGCAATAACTTCTGCATCGATTAATAAAGGCTTATTATCCATAAAAACAAACACCGGTTTAAGAGGGCGATGGGAAACACTGCAAAAATCACCTAAAGTTATTGCTGATATTGGCCATAATGTACATGCAATTACAGAAACAGTAAAGGAACTAGAATTAGAAACTTATAATAATCTGCATATTATTTGGGGAATGGTTGAAGAAAAAGAGATTGATAAGGTAATTAATTTACTTCCGGAAAATGCCAATTATTATCTATGTACGCCAAATATTCCTAGAGCTTTAAGTACAAAAGAATTAGAAAAATCCTTCGCAAAGAAGCAATCTAAAATCAGCATTTCGTCTTGTTCAGAAGCTTTTAAAGCGGCTATTAAAACTGCGAAACCATATGATTTAATAGTAGTCGGTGGAAGCACTTTTGTCGTATCTGAAATACTTCGCGATTTTTATTCCTAATTATTTGGTGAGAAACAGAAAAGATATATATTTGCACTCCTCAAACGAGAGGGCTCTTAGCTCAGTTGGTTCAGAGCACCTGCCTTACAAGCAGGGGGTCGTAGGTTCGAATCCTACAGGGCCCACAAAAAAAGCCGGATACGAAAGTATCTGGCTTTTTTTATTTAAGGCCTTCATAAATTCATTCTTATGCGCAATGAATCAAAAAAAAAGATTTTATTATACTTAACTTCAAAAAAAATAACGCATGACTAAAGAATGGCCGACCAAAGTTCTTGAAATTCTAAAAGCCGGATTCTCATTGCAGGAAATAGGAATCGACAATTGGGCATTTAAAAAACCTGACGCCCTTATTGCGATTAACAAACTTGCTAGAATTGGAGTTCCTACAGTAAAAGGAGAAGTATTGGAACTAATGGAAGGTTCCCTGGAAAGAAATTACGATGGTTGGGAATGCGCCTTTCAATCTGGAGAACCAATAATTGATTATATAAGACGAAGTATGAATGAAGCAATAGATTACATTGAAGATTACCCCACAGATCCTAACATACTATTTATTTTAACTCCAGCCGGATAAGTAAACCATTCATACTATATTAATTTGTAAACCGTTGACACTTTCCTAAATTTGACCACCAAAATTAGAATCATGAAAAGATTAATCATCATTGCCTTAGCTTTTGCGTTTAATTATGGAAAAGCGCAAGATACCCTATCATTCGAAAAAGTAGTTCAATGGGATGCTAACCCCGTGGAAAGTCAGGGAAACACAGGAACATGTTGGAGCTTCTCAGCTGCCTCTTTTTTAGAATCTGAATTAATCAGAATGGGAAAAGGGACTCACAATCTTTCCGAAATTTTTATTGCAAGACAAGTATACATAAACAAAGCAGAAAACTATGTTCGCAGACATGGCAAAACACAGTTTGGAGAAGGTAGTCTGGGGCATGATTTATTAAATGCAGTTGATATGTTCGGTATTGTGCCAAATGAAGTTTTTAACGGACTGCAAATGGACACAGAAAAACACAACCATGCTGAATTGGCAAGTATATTAGAAGGATTTTTAAAAGCCATTGTAACAAATAAAGGAGGAAAACTAACCCCAATGTGGAAAGCCGGCTACAGTTCCTTATTGAACGTATACTTGGGAGAATATCCTGATAACTTCCAATACAAGGATAAAGCCTATACACCAAAGAGTTTTGCGGAAGAATTAGGAATATCTAGTCAAAACTATATCACACTTACTTCCTACTCGCACCAACCTTTCTACGCTAACTTTATATTAGATATCCCTGATAATTGGGATAATGGGAGATTTTACAACGTTCGATTAGATGAAATGGTTGAAACGGCAAAAAAAGCGTTAAAAGATGGCTTCACACTAGATTGGGATGCTGACGTAAGTAATAATGGATTTAACTCCGCAGTGGGAATAGCCCTGCAATCATTGAAAGGTGAAAAACCAAACTTTATTACCACTTCAAAAGAAATGGATGTTACCCAAGAAACTAGACAAATAAATTTTGACAATTATACAGTTAGCGATGATCACTTAATGCATATCGTAGGTATGGCAAATGGAATAGATGGAAAAAATTATTTTATTGTCAAAAACTCCTGGGGAGATGATCGAGGGCTTGAAGAATTTAAAGGACATATCCTTGTCTCAGAAGCATACTTTCGAATGAACACTATTTCTATTCTACTTCATAAAGATGCTTTACCCAAGGAATTGAAGCAAAAATTAAATTTAGAAAATTAATACAATATTCACAGCAACTCACTAGAAAAGGGCCGCGAATAAAGCTAGTTTAATCTATTATTTTATGTAACTTACTGTGCTTCGTTTAATTGTGTGGCAACAACTAGTTATGAAACTACTCTTTATTATTATCATAATTTCTGCAAAAACTTCAATTTTGTTTGCACAACAAACAAATAACCTAATTTCCTATAAAGATATTAAAACGAGCTCATTCATAGATCTTTCAATTCTACACCCCAATAGTTTCGAAATCTATAACGATAGTCCTACCATCCCAAACCTTTTGGGGATCAACAACATTAACCAACCCACTCCATATGTAATTCAGGATTGGAAAATGGGAGATTACAAAAAAATACGTGAAAATATTTTTGGAGAGGTAATTAGGACCATTTTAATACAAACAATGAGATAATTAAAGCTTAGTTGACTTATATCGGATATTCGATTTTATCTTACTTTCGCAAAATGAAACTAACTCTATTCATAGCTACTTTATTTTTCACTTTTGGTTGCACCTCTCAACCAAAAGAACAAAAATTTGAAAAAATTGACGAAGGAAAATTCGATAGTTTGCATATCGATGCAATTCCAATCTCAGAGCAATCAGAAAGTCGCTTCATACAACATGATTCTTTTCCCTCCCGAGATAGCTTATTAATCTTTGCTGACATCTACGAAAGAAAAGGTAATAAACCTTCGGTTTTGCTTTGCCATCAAGCAGGGTTTAGTAGGGGTGAATATCGAGAAACAGCATTTAGGATTGGCAGCATAGGTTTCTCGAGTATTGCCATAGATCAGCGATCAGGAAACGAAGTAAACAGCATTACGAATAAGACAGCTCAACTAGCTAAAGAAAAAGGACTACCAACTGAATATATAGATGCAAAACAGGATATTGAAGCTGCAATTGATTATTTATATAAGCTCAATGATAATCAACCTATTGTATTAGTAGGAAGTTCTTACTCTGCTTCACTGGCTCTGTTAATTGGAAAAAACAATAACAAAGTAAAAGCAGTGGCAGCATTTAGCCCTGGAGAATATATTAAAGGTATGAATATTCAAGATTCAGTAATTGGATCCAGCAAACCTATTTTTGTTACCTCCTCTCAAACAGAAACAGAAGCTTCTAGAACACTTATTTCTGGAATAGACACTGTTTGGACAAATCACTTCCTACCCAAATTTGAGGGAATTCATGGCTCAAGAGCACTTTGGGAAACTGCAGAAGGTAGTGAGAAATATTGGGATGCGTTTACAACTTTTTTAAAAGGGTTATAAAGTAGTTCTAATTAAATTCTGAGCTAAATAAAGTCAATGCAATTTCTCATTGTTATGGTGCCGATCCGCATCTCTGATCGATTTCTTATTCAAGTTTTTTTCTAATGCTTCTTCAAGATTTACTCCTGTTTGATTAGCTAAGCAAAGTAACACAAACAATACATCTGCCATTTCATCTCCCAAGTCCTTTTGTTTGTCTGACTCCTTTTCGGATTGCTCACCGTACCGTCTTCCAATTATACGAGCAACTTCTCCAACTTCTTCTGTCAGCATTGCCATATTCGTCAGTTCATTAAAATAACGTACCCCAAATTCCTTGATCCAATTATCTACTTTTTTCTGAGCCTCTTCTATACCTAACTTATTCTTCATTGTTGATATGATTTATATACAAACTGCTTTAACTGTTCGTGTTGAATTTTTAATTTATTAAAAGTGTTTTCTTTTTGCTTTTGGAGTTTATTATAACGTATTTTTCCTTTCAACTTTAAGAACGAAAGCCAATATTTATAGCTAATCCAAGCTGAAATAACTAATGAACCAAAGTATATTAGCCAATAATAATTATCTGTAAATATTGCTACTAAACTAATTTGAACACCCCAAAAAACCACAAATAGAATCGACCCCGCAAGAAGTTTTATTGAAGCATGAAAATGAATATCAGCTACTTTTTTCTCTACGAACCAAGCGGGAATTCGATAAGGCAAATAATTATTAAGAATTCCATACAAGTGCAATGGGAAAAGTAGAATTAGTAAAAAGACGTGACCAAAGACAGCGTAACTCTCTTTATTAAACAACCAAGCAGACAGCTTCTCTTCTCTAAGTAAACCCCTAAATTCCAAAACTACTTTGAGCATTGCATTCGCATTTTCACTATCCTTTTCAATATAAACCTCAGCTTTCTCGATATATCCTTTTTGTCTCTTAAATTCCGAAACCAAATCATTGCCATCATTGCGCTCTAACAATCCAATTTCAGCATCAAAAGTTTTCATGGTATAATGAATCAAATCATAATAATCCATTTTTTGAATATCTATCATTTGATCACTCAATAGTTTCCTCAGCTCACCAACAAGTTCAATATAATTTTCTTCTTGCTTCACTGAAGTATCTGCTATGTAATCTTTAATAGCTATTGGCATCCCAAATTGAATAAGTAGGTCTCCGCCCATATTTTCAAATTTGCCATAATTAATCCCAACCGGAACTACCTGAACATCCAATTCACTATTATACTTAGCCTCTGCCCCAACTGCTATTCTAAAAATACCTTTTTTCAATGACCTTAATTGCTGATGCCTCCCATGATTACCTTCTGGAAATATTACAATCCTTCTTTTTTTAGCCAGTAAATCATAAAACTGCTCAAATACCTCTTCGTTCTTATCTCTATAATCGGCGCCATCTCTTTCCCGATAAATAGGAAGTGCATTTAAACTGTTTAACATAAAACTGGCTGCTTTCTTTTTAAAAATATCTGATCTTGCTAAAAAATAAATCGGTGAGCGAGTTACATATCCTAGGATAGCGCCCTCTAGGAAAGCATTTTGATGGTTTCCTGCAAATAGAATCGGTTTTCCTTTCGGAATATTCTCTTTTCCAACTACTTTATACTTTCTATAAAAAGATCTTATTCCTATTGTAGTGAATATATAACCAAATAAATACCCTAATGACCAGTTTCTAATTCTCATATAGCTTATTCTTTTGATTTTGAATCTATCCAAATACTGACAGGGCCATCATTTATTAAACTAACTTTCATATCGGCACCAAATTTTCCAGTTTCGACTTTTTTCCCTAACACTTGAGTCAGTCGTGAAATAAACTCTTCGTACAAAGGCAATGCAAATTCTGGGCGAGCAGCTTTAATATAAGATGGTCGATTGCCTTTTTTTGTACTAGCATGCAACGTAAACTGACTTACAACTAGTGCTTCACCTTTTTTTTGCATCAATGATAAATTCATTATTCCTACAACGTCTGGAAATATTCTCAATTTAGCAATTTTAGAACACAACCAATCAATATCTTCTACATTATCTGCGTTTTCAATTCCAAGTAAAATCAGGACTCCACAACCTATTTCACTGCAAATTTCATTGTCGACGATAACTGAAGCCTCCGATACTCTTTGAACAAAAACCCTCATTAATAATCTACCGTTCTATAATTTTCATTCTCTCCGTGGTACATCGAAAGATAATTTTTATACCTAAATTCTTCCACTCTTCCCGT
>JAQWQH010000110.1 GCA_029244805.1 Flavobacteriales bacterium | reverse complement strand
AGAGTCCTTAAATGAAATAAAACTAAAAGAGCTAAATGACTATTTACGAAATAAGTCTCCAAAAGCAATTATAGAATGGGCATTGTTTATTGCAGAAAGACCAATTGTTACTACCAATTTCAAGCCTTTTTCTGCCTCGTTATTGCATGCTATTTCGAATATAAAAAAAGATATAAAAACTATATGGTGCGATACCGGCTACAATACCAGAAATACTTATTTGCATGCTGAAGTGCTCATTAGTAAGCTATCTTTAAACATATTCGTTTATGCACCAAAGCAAACAACAGGCTACAGGGATTCAGTTTTAGGCATGCCAGAAGTCGACACTCCCGAGCATGATATATTTACTGACCAGGTAAAATTAGAGCCTTTTAAAAGAGCGCTTAAAGAACATAATCCGGATGTATGGTTTACAAATCTAAGAAAAGGTCAAACTGCGCACAGAGACAGTCTTGATATTGTAACAAAAGATAAAAATGGAATAATAAAGGTTTGTCCATTTTATTATTGGAGTGATGCTGAACTAGAAAACTACTTAATTGAATATAAATTACCCAACGAGTACAAATATTTTGACCCCACAAAAGTATTAGCTAACAGAGAATGTGGATTACACGTTTAATTATGAAAGCTCAATACTTCCCAAGAAAAAATTTCTGATTCTGTTAAATTAATCAGTTAAAGAAATAAAGCATAAATTTGAAATCGAAAGCTAATCCGTAAATAACTGTATAAACCAAAATAGTGAATCTATTAACTAGTAATATCGGCAGATTAAGGCTAATTGGATTTCTGGAAGGCACTTCATTCTTATTGCTAATGGGCATTGCAATGCCGCTGAAACACATTTGGGAAATACCTACAGCCACTATTGGAATTGGCTATGCCCATGGTGTATTGTTTGTAGCATATTGTATATTGGTGATTCCAGCAAAAATTGATTTGAAGTGGAATTTAAAAATTACCTTTTTGGTCTTAGTAGCATCTCTACTGCCGTTTGGAACTTTTATAGCAGACTATAAATTATTTAAAGAGACGAATCATTCTTAAATCTAAAAGTGCCATCAACTTTTTTAAATTTTAAACCCCATAATACAAACATCATCTATTTGTTCTAAGTCTCCTTTCCAATTGTTAAATTCTTTTTGTAACAAACCTTTTTGTTTATCAAGTGTTGATTCGGAATTAGTAGTTAAGAAATTTAGAAGTGTTTTGGATTTATATTTTTTTCCCCTTGCACCTCCAAATTGATCAACAAAACCATCGGAAAACAAATAAATAGTATCCTCATTGTCAAGCATAATTTCTTCCTGAGTAAAAGGCTTCTCAAAAAGATATTTACCAATAGGTTGACGATCTGGATGAAGAATTCGGATTTCGCGCTTATTTATTATGACTAAAGGGTTATTTGCTCCTGAAAACGTTAGTTTATTGTTTGTTGTGTCAATACAGCAAAGGGCAATATCCATTCCATCGTTAATAATTTGAGAAGCATTGTCAAACGACTCAATAACCAACTCTCTGGCTTTGTTTAGAATGTCTTTTGGTGCTGATAATTTAAATTCTTGAATAGATCTGTTTAGGGCGTTATTGCACACAACGCTTACCATAGCTCCAGGCACTCCATGCCCGGTGCAATCCGCGACAGCTATATATATTTTAGCTTTTACTTTTTCTACCCAATAAAAATCTCCACTTACAATGTCTTTTGGAATATGCAGCAGAAAGTAGTTTTTTAGCATGTTGCTTATTTTACTTTCATTTGGCAGAATTGCTTGCTGTATTCTATTAGCATAATTTATTGAATCCGTTACTCCTTTGTTTTTAACTTCTAATTTCAACTGTTGCTTTTCAATCTCATTATTGTAAGCCTTGAGGCTATTATTTTGATCAATAATAATTTCTTCATATTCGGAATTAGTGGATTTAAAATGCCAAATTATTAGAAAAGTAATTATTGTGCTACCCGTTAAACTTGAGATTTTGGAAAAAGACAAGTCGTATTCAGAGCTAAATAGTATTGGTTCGCTCACTTGAGTAATTCTAAAAACGATTAGTAACAGAATTATCATTAAAAGCGATATTCCTATTATTACTTTCTTGTTTTGAAAAATTAAAATTGGAAATAAAATACCTGGAATAAAGTAAATAATCACACCCGAATCTTTACCACTGATAATAGCAATAAAAGAAATAAATAAAAAAACAAAAAGAAGTATTGCAGATTTTGCAATTCCATAAAGTCTGTTTTTGATTAATAAAAAAAGAAAGATGCTAATAAAAAATGTAAAGGAAGATATAATAGCTGCTTCAAAACCTAAATTACAAATATCGATTATGGCAAATATAAAGGCTATGACCGCGTTTATACCTATAATTTTATTTAATAACCGAATTCTCTTTTTTTCAGGGTGATCCAATAAGTCATCAATCCCATTTTCGGAAAGCCAAGTCCACATAGTGGAAATATTAGTTTTCATCAGATAATACACTCTTCAGTAGCTATTTTTTTGCGAATGTAAGGCAGTTATTGAGTCAAGATAATTCTTAACTTCCCTCCGGCTCTATTTAATTTCCTAACGTACTACCTGCTTTTTCAATAGCTTTAAACTCCTTTATATTCTATGGAAATAATTGAAACAAAGTTGAGGAAGGTATTCTTTATTGATAATAACGGCAATTTATAGTTGACTGCGCTAAATGATTAATCAGAAATGAAACAGTCCCTGTTTAGTCCCTAAAAAAACCCTTGCTATCATTGAAGATAACAAGGGTTATTTGTACCGAAGGTGGGAATCGAACCCACACGTCGTAAGACACACGAGTTTGAGTCGTGCGCGTCTACCAGTTCCGCCACTTCGGCAAGTGAACTCTGAGCGCTAAATAATAAAATTTAACTCTAATTTGAGCGCGAATTTACAGTTTGTTTTTGGTTGAACAAATAATATCTCCAAAATACTTTCAAATGAGTTTTTAATAATTATAAAATTGGCTTACTTTCGCAGTCCGTTTTTAACAGGTATGAAAAACAGAGTCAAAATATTCGCATGTTCCGCTTCCACAGAGATAGCACAAGAAATTGCAGCCTCTTATGGCCAAGAACTTGGAGATGTTGAATTACAGAAATTTAGTGATGGTGAATTTACTTCCGTTTATAACGAAACCGTAAGAGGGTGCGATGTTTTTATCATACAATCTACTTGTCCTCCTTCGGATAATTTGATGGAATTACTTTTAATGGTTGATGAGGCGAAAAGAGCTTCAGCCAAAAAAATTAATGTAGTTATTCCTTATTTTGGATGGGCTCGTCAAGACAGAAAAGACCAGCCACGAGTTGCAATTGGCGCTAAATTAATGGCAAACATCTTGGAAGCTGCTGGAGTTGACCGTGTAATGACAATGGATTTACATGCAGATCAAATTCAAGGATTTTTTGAGGTTCCAGTAGACCACTTGTATGCATCTAGTGTTTTTGCACCACATTTAAAGGCAATGAATTTGTCTGATTTAATAATAGCAGCTCCAGATGCTGGAGGATCTAAAAGAGCAAATGCTTA
>JAQWQH010000106.1 GCA_029244805.1 Flavobacteriales bacterium | reverse complement strand
TCCGCATGAGATATTAAAATTTAAAAATTTAAATATTTTAAAATTGGGAAAAAACAAAATATCGTCTGTTCCAGAGGGTATTTCTCAATTACTTTTTTTACAAGAATTAGATTTAGGGAAAAATAAATTGGATGCATTCCCAGGAGGTGTTGTTGAATTGGAGCACCTTAAAAAACTGGTATTGAATCAAAATTATATTGAAGATATTCCTTATATGATAAAGAACTTGCAGAAATTGGAATATCTAGATATGTGGAGTAATAACCTCAATTCTTTTCCAGAAAGTTTAAATGAGTTAAAAAAACTCCAAGAATTGGACCTAAGAGTTATACAATTTACAAAAGAAGAAAAAGAAAGAATTACATCGCTGCTTCCCGATACAAAAATTCATTTTTCATCATCCTGCAACTGTGGTTCTTAGGGGCAAGTAATTCCGGGGTAGGTAATATTCATGTCATGGCCATTAAGACTTACATCCCAGGCTGGATCCACACAGAACTTATATCCACTCGTTTCTGATCCTTCCTTAAGAACATACGTGGAGTGTACACTGAGGTATGAAAACAAATTACGTGAAAATCGACTTGCAAAAATTCCTACTCCTCCTTCGACGTTGGTAAAAATAGGTTGTTCTGTTACAACTCCTGTAGCGGGTTCATTAATACTCATAAATAAGCTTAGGTTTTCATTTGCCGCGGTAACGATTAGCTCAATGTTGTTTTCACCAATTATTCTTTTTTCCACTTCAGCTTCATCTGCATAGCCAGCAAGTTTATTATTTATTGCACTGTAAAATGCTTCCCCTGAGATTTCTTTTTTCAAATTACCACTAACCACCGCCACTTCACCTAAATTCCACTCGACATATTTTTCTGCAGAAACTCCAGCAAATGTAACTTCTGTAAAATGTAGGCGCAATTTAAATTCATATTTCTCTGCGTTTCCTCCCGGAGTGCTTTTAGGAGAGGATGTTAAATAGTCATTTTGCGAAAGAGTAGAGGCATCGGCAAAAATAATACCATTCTGAACCGCACCGTTTGAAGTTAGTAAATCCCAATTTAAATCACTGGCGATGATGAGATTGGTTTCCGTTAAAATAGGCTGCGCTTCTTCAGAAACATCAACGATTAATTTATATGTGGCATCTTCGTTTAAATAAGGTTTAGTTAAAGAAGTAGGAACAAAGAAGTAGACTTTTTGGGAATCTGTATAAAAAATCCCCTCATCTAAATTAGTTACCCACATTTCTTCCAATGGGAAAGTTTCTGTAAGCACGTTGTCCACATATTCTTCTACCCTACCAACCACATTGGAGTACAATGAACTATCATTTATTGCAGCGTAAGACATGTTATTTCCACCACCTATAAAGGACTTATTTATTTTTACAAATTGCGTATCTACAGACTGGTCTAAAATTCCAAAAACTACTGGAATTGCATCATAATCTGCATTTAATTCAAAATCTGTGGTACATGAGGAATTAAATAATGCTGCTGCACTTAGCACGGAAAAAATGAATAAATTGATTATGCGTTTCATTTGAAGTTTTTTTAAGTGGTGCAAATGTAAATAAATAAAATAACCAGTTTACTATAAATGATTATACGGATTGTTTTAAACGGGTTCGGTAATTTTATTTAATGATGATTTTTTGAGTTACAACGCTGCTTTGGTTGTCAATCAGTACTATGTACATTCCTGCGCTTAAAGATTTTGTTGAGACATTATATGTATGCTGACCTTCAATTTCATTTCCTTCAAATACAGAGAGTACTTTTTTCCCTAATAGATCATAAATTCCCACTGAAAATACTTCTTGTCGATTAGTTAAGTCTATTGCTATCGAGATATTATCATTTGCTGGATTTGGGTAAACGTTTACATTGTTTACATTAATAAATTCTGTAACAGATGTTGGGCTTCCAACTTGGTTTCCATTTGAATCTGTTCCATATATGTTAATGTTGTCAAGGTAGAAATTGTTTCCTTTTCCCGAAGTGAATACAAATTTGTATTTAAAGCCATCGGTTAAAAAACCTCCAACAATACTCGTTATGGTAATGTCTTTCCATTGAGAACTGGTTGGTGTAAAATTACCTGATACCGTAGATCCACCCGTGGTGCTCATCTGAGAAGCCGGAATGGATTTTCGAACAGACCATGAAGCACCACAGTCATCAGAGGCTAAAATCTGGAGCTTATCAGTATTGGCTGAGCTTTTTTGAGCAAACGCATAACTAAACGTCATTGTTACTGAGGCCATATTGGATAGGTCATAAGGCATGCTGATTAATTCGTCATTGTCGCCTTCTTCACTGTTAGAGTAGTTATTGAGTTTTACAGATTTTGTTCCAAGATCTGCAGCTGAGCTTGTAACTTGCCATGTTGTTCCACCGTCAAAGTTTTCCACTTGCCAATCAGAATTTGGAATAGTACTCGCACTTTCAAAACCTTCGAAAATTGGCAAGTTATTACCCGTGCTAGGAGCAACGGCGATGTATCCAATTTTGGTTTCGGTTAGACTTGTTGATCCATCTGATACGTTAAGTATTACATTATGAGTGCCAGGGGTGTTATATGTAACAGAAGGATTTTGGTCTGAAGAAGTAGCGGGTGTGCCTCCATCAAACGTCCAATTCCAATTACTTATAGCACCGTTAAAGGATTCATCGGTAAAATCTAAAGTTTCTCCTTGGCAAACGGTGAAGCGAGTTGTGGAAAATTCGGCTTTACAAAGCGGTGGGTTAGAAATTGCGCCAACTGCATTTAAATTCGAGGTAGACCAATGATTATCTCTTATAGACGAAGTCGCAGCAGCTCTCATTCTGTCTACTTGTCCTTGTGTAAACATTTTTGAACAATACGAATAATCCATGTAGTTTTGAACGTTTGCCAAAGGACCACAAGAGCTTTCATTCAGGTTACAAGCAGTTACACCAATTGTGTTGGGAGTATCCGCTACTTGATCATCATCATTGCAACTTGCTGAATTTCCTGGGTTATTGTTTGGCCCCCATGTATGACTTAAATTTAACCAATGTCCTACTTCATGCGTTAAGGCCCTGCTAGCATATGCGGATGAGGTTCCAATAGACCCTGTATAGTTATGTAAAAGCCATATTCCGTTATACATACTTGATTGAGACCAAGCACTAGGGTTAGTTGTATATCCAGCAGCTCCTCCAGCTTCGGCCACAATATAAATGTTCAAGTACTCATCACCTGGCCAATTTCCTTGGTAAACATCATTTCCAGACACAATTGCCTGAATTTGAGCTTGCCCGTTACTGCCGTCTAGAGACAATGGAGAACTGGTTCTTGTAATGCCGTTAAAACAAGTGCCATTAGGAGCTTTAGTGGCCAATAAGAATTCAATTTCTACATCAGAAGGCATACCTTGAAAAGCCGCAGCTACATTGTTTGCATCTGTATTCTGCAGTCTATAATCTCTATTTAAAATTGAAACAGCATCGATTATTTGCTCATTGGAAATATTTTCTACTCCATCGTTATGAAGAACATGGAACACCACCGGAAATGTATAAACTGTTCCTTGTTGTTTTTCGTTTTTCATTTGTTCTTCTCTTTCCTTTAACATTGCTTGATCAGCAGCATGCATTTTCAAATAGACAGGATTCAGAAGTAATTGTTTCATTTCTTTGTGGGTACGACAGTATTCCACATTTTCACCGTCTCTGGTGTTTGCGTAATCAATCTCATTTTGCTGAGCCGAAATCAGCGTGCTTATTAATAAGGTGGCAATTAGTAGAAAAGAATACTTCATTTGTAAATTTATTAGGTTAGGTTGTTTGAGGACTAAGATACAATCTTTGTGTTTCAACTGATTAATTATATTGACAAACGGTTAAATCACAAGGTTAAGCGCAAAAGTAATTAAATAGTAACCTGAAACAGTTTGTTTGGCTTCCTATACTAACACACTTTAAATGGAATAGTTGCTTCTACATTTATTACTGAGCTTAGTTTAAAGCTTGCTCTAAGTCAGCTATTAAATCTTCAGCATCTTCAATTCCAACACTCAATCGTATGAGTGAGTCTGTAATACCTGCTTCTTCTCTTTGATTTTTTGGAATAGCTGCATGCGTCATAGTTGAAGGATGACCAATAAGAGATTCTACACCTCCTAATGACTCTGCTAATGAAAATAATTTAACTTTCTTTACAATCTCTAAAGCGTCTTGCAATTTATTACCTACGGTAGTAAAAGAAACCATTCCGCCAAAGTCTCTCATCTGGCTTTTGGCTACTTCATGATTTGGGTGAGAGGGTAAACCTGGCCAATAAACGTTATCAACGTTTGGATGCTTTATCAAAAACTCGGCAATTGCTTTTCCATTTTTGCAGTGCTCTCTCATTCTTAAATGCAAAGTTTTTATTCCTCTTAGAACTAAAAAACAGTCCATGGGTCCACAGATAGCCCCACTACTATTTTGAATATGATACATTTCCTTAGCTAATTTATCATCCTTAACTATTAATAGACCCATTACCGCGTCTGAATGGCCTCCTAAATATTTTGTTGCTGAATGCATTACAATATCAGCCCCTAAGTCTAGAGGTGTTTGTAAGTATGGGGTGGCAAAAGTATTGTCAACAGCTAAGAGAATATTGTTTGATTTTGCTATTTTCCCCAAAGCAACAATATCAATAATTTTCATGGTTGGGTTAGTTGGAGTTTCTGCCCAAATTAGTTTCGTGTTATCATTTAGTTTTTTTTCTACCGCTAATGTATCTCCCATTGGTACAAAGTGAAATTTAATGTCATATTTTTCAAATATTGTCTTGAAAATTCGAAAAGTGCCACCGTATAAATCATTTGTAGAAATCACTTCATCACCAGGACTGAGCATTTTTATTATACAATCAATTGCTGCGAGTCCCGAACCGAAAGCAGCTCCATAATTACCATTTTCAATTGCAGCAATATTAGCTTCTAAAGCCGATCTTGTTGGGTTTGATGTTCTTGAATATTGAAATCCTTTGTGGTTCCCAACGCCTTCTTGGACGTAAGTAGATGTTTGATAAATAGGTGTCATAATAGCACCTGTTGCGCTATCTGGAGAAACTCCCTCATGGATGGCTTTAGTTCCGAATTTCATTTTGAATGGTTTGAGAATTATTGAAACACGAATTTAAGTTTATTCTTTAAATTTATGCTTTGTTGTATTAATTTTGTAGTCTCATTATGACAATTTCAGAAAAACATTTCAATGAAAAAAATATACTTTTTAGGTAGTTGCTCTACATGTATTCGTATAATGAAAGAGCTAGGGGTCAATGATTCTTGGGAACAACAGAATATTAAAACAGAAAAAATTACTGCACCACAAATTGAAGAAATGTATCGGCTTTCTGGGTCATATGATTCTCTCTTTAGCCGAAGAGCAATGAAGTATAAGTCGATGGGATTAAAAGATAAGCAGTTATCTGACTCGGACTATAAAGCTTTAATTTTAGAAGAATACACTTTTCTAAAACGCCCTGTTATTATTCTTGAAGGAAAAATTTTCATAGGTAATTCAAAGCAAGTTGTAAAATCAGTTATTAGAGAACTTCATGCCTAAAGCATTTCTTCCATTAATTGCACTGTTTTTTGCAAACCTAATTTACGCGGTTAATTATGGTTTGGCAAAAGATGTTATGGAAGAGGGTTATCTTCAGGCGTTTTCGTTTATTTTATTTAGGGTCGTTGGTGCTGTTTTTCTTTTTTGGATTGTTTCCTTTTTTACCAAAAAGGAAAAGATTGAAAAAAAAGATTACTTGAAGTTCGCAATATGTGGTTTGTTTGGAGTTGCTGCTAACCAATTGATGTTTTTTGAAGGCTTGGATCATACTTCAACAATTAATGCTTCAATTATTATGGTTACCAACCCAATATTGGTTTTGATTCTGGCTACAGTTATGTTAAAGGAGAAGCTTTCTTTAATGAAGATTTTTGGCGTAGGAATAGGGTTAACAGGAGCAGTGCTTTTAATATTATTTAGAGGGGAAGGTGCAGCAGAACAATCAAGTCTTTGGGGAGATTTGTTAATTCTGTTAAATGCAACCTGTTACGGAATTTATTTAATCCTAGCTAAGCCACTAATGTCTAAATACTCTCCTATAACTATTATTAAATGGATTTTTACTTTTGGACTACTGTTCGTATTCCCGTTTGGTTTTAGTCAAGTTGATTCAATTAATTGGACTATGCCGAATAAAATTGTTTTGGAGATTATTTATGTAATTGTATTTACAACTTTCTTTGCCTATCTACTTAATATTTATGGATTGAAGAAAGTTAGCCCTACAGTGGCAAGTTCGTTTATTTATCTTCAGCCTATTCTGACGTCATTAATAGCTGTCTGTTTAGTAGGCGAAACATTGGATTGGCAAAAAATTGTATTTGGAATAATAATTTTTTTAGGAGTATTCATTGTTTCTATTTCCCAAAAGAGTTGAGCTTGCGGATATTCCTTACTTTTGTGCAAAACTTGATTTATGATAAAGTCTATGACTGGCTATGGAAAAGCCGAAGGTGTTGTTGAAAATAAAAAAATTTCTGTTGAGGTACGCTCGTTGAATGGAAAGTTTTTGGATTGCAGTTTAAGAGTTCCGGGTCTTTATCGTCAGAAGGAAATGCTTGTTCGGAGCAAAGCAGCTAAAGAGGTAGTAAGAGGAAAGGTTGATATTAGTATCAGTTATGAATCATTAGAAGGGGAACAAAACTTTTTTATTAATAGGAAATTACTTAAAAACTACTACCAAGGGTTGTCGGAAGTCTCAAAGGAGTTAAATATTTCAGAAGAAAATGTTTTAGGAACATTGATGAAAATGCCGGAGGTTATGCGTTCTGAAAAGCAAAAATTATCCGAAGGTGAATGGTTTGGTATAGAGAAATTAATAGATGAAGCGCTGGTTTCGTTTAATTCATTTCGACTTGCTGAAGGTGGTGTTTTGCAAAAGGAAGTTGAAGCAAGGATTAATGAAATTACCTCATTATTGGTTCAAGTGGAACCATTTGAATCGGAAAGAATAGAAACGGTTAAAACAAGAATTAGAAAGAACATTGACGAAATAGTTTCTAAAGATGGTTTTGATCAAAATAGGTTTGAGCAAGAATTGATATTTTATATGGAGCGCTATGATATCACGGAAGAAAAAGTAAGGTTGAAGGCACATTGCGAGCACTTTATTAAGACAATGAAAGATGAACAAGCCCAAGGAAAAAAATTAGGATTCATTTCACAGGAAATCGGAAGAGAAATAAATACACTAGGTTCTAAAGCTAATCATGCAGAAATGCAAAAAATTGTCGTTCAGATGAAAGATGAATTAGAAAAAATTAAAGAACAGGCGCTAAATATTATGTAATCAATGAGTTTCGGTAAAGCCATAATATTTTGCGCGCCTTCTGGTGCTGGTAAAACAACAATAGTTCATCACCTTTTGTCTAAATTCGATGACTTATTGTTTTCGGTTAGTGCCTGTAGTAGAGAAAAAAGAGTTGGCGAAAGCGATGGTGTCGATTATTATTTCTTATCTGTTAATGAGTTTAAAATGCGCATTCAAAATAAAGAGTTCATTGAATGGGAAGAGGTTTATGAGAACAATTTTTATGGAACTTTAGACGCTGAAATCCAAAGAATTTGGAAGATTGGGAAGCACGTTATTTTTGATGTGGATGTTGAAGGTGGGATAAATCTTAAGCGACATTTTGGTGATAAAGCAATGGCAATTTTTGTGAAGCCACCTTCTATTAATCACCTGAAGGAAAGACTTAGGTTAAGGAAAACAGAAACCCCGTCCTCTATTGCAAGAAGGATAGGTAAGGCTGAAAAGGAATTAAGTTATGCAGAGAAGTTTGATTACATATTATTGAATGATGATTTGAATAAAGCTTTTTCAGATGCAGAAAAAGTGGTTGCCGAATTTTTAAAATTGTAAAAGATGAAGAAGATTGGGTTGTTTTTTGGAACGTATAATCCAATTCACGTAGGACATTTGGTTATTGCAAATCACCTGGCAAATTATACTGAATTGGATGAGGTATGGCTAGTGGTTTCTCCTCAAAATCCATTGAAGAAGAAAGATTCCTTGCTGCAAGATTATCATCGATTAGCTTTAGTAAGAGAGGCCATTGAGGATAATCCCAGATTAAAAGCCTCTGATATAGAATTTAGTTTGCCCATACCTTCTTTTACAAGTAATACCCTGGCATATGTTAATGAAAAATACCCAGATTATAGTTTTGCATTAATCATGGGAGAAGATAATTTGAGAACATTCCATAAGTGGAAGAATTATGAGGGTATTCTTAAGAATAACCGTATTTATGTTTATCCTAGGGTTTTAACCGAACAGGAGAAAGAAGCATCTTTAACTAAAGTAGAAGAAGACAACCGGTTGCGGAATCATCAAAATGTAATTATATGCGATGATGTACCTGTTATGAAAATATCTGCTAGTTTTATTAGGACAGCAATAAAGGAAAAAAAGGATGTAAGTTACTTGCTTACTAAGCCTGTTTTCAAGTACTTAACAGAGATGCATTTCTACAAGTAATAAGTTTATACTTTTTTTTGTTTACATTTATTTCGTCATGAAAAAACCCACAACCATATTTTTTGTTTTAACGATACTTTTTGCAGCTTTTGGAGCGATTTCTTGTAAGAAAAGAAAGTTAAATAACTCAACTGTTACGAGTCAAGACAATGCAATTGCGGAAATGGTTTTTAACGATGCTTTTAAAGTTACTGAAGATGCGATGAAGCAGAATGGATTAGAGAAGACAGGTCTCAATTTGTCCAGTATTTATAATGCTTGCGCTACAGTGCACTTAACACCTCCTCTTGGGGATACAACTTTTCCAAAAACTTTAATTATTGATTTTGGAGCGGTAAACTGTGAAGGTGCCTATGGTATTGAAAGAAGGGGTAAGGTTATGGCAACAGTATCGGGCTATTACAGAGACTCAGGAACAATAATTTCAATACAAACCGATGATTATTACGTCAATGATTATAAGGTAGAAGGAGTTAAAACGGTTACGAATAATGGTTTAAATCCGGATAATCAAACTTATTTTACAATTGTAATTTCCGGAGCTGTTATTACATATCCGAATGGTGATGTTGCCAGTTATGAGAGTAATAGGATTAGAACCTGGGTTATCGGAGAAGCAACGCAAGGTTTAATGGGAATATTCGACGATGAATACGATATAATTGGAACAGCATCAGGAATAAATAGAGAGGGAAGGCCTTATGCCATGACAATTACATCTGCTCTGAGAGTTGCAATTTCATGTAGGTGGGTAAAACAAGGTGTCATTCAAATTGCGCCTGAAGATTTGTATGAAAGAACAGTAGGCTTTGGTGATGGAACTTGTGATAGGGAAGTGTCTGCAGAAATTAAAGGAAGCGTCTACAATTTTCTGGTGCATTAGACGGAAAATTCGTCTGATTGGTGCGTTGGAGTAGTCAGCTCTTTTTTTGCTAATAATTTAATTTCTAATTAATTACATTTGTGTATGTTTAAGAATTTAACACGATTTCAAAAAAGAATGTTTGTGGCGGTGATTCTCACTTTGCTTATAAATTTTGGAGTTATTGGCGTGTTAATTACGGCCTTAAATGTTTCTGAGGGAAGGTTGCAGGTTATTGGTGACACTATGGAAGAAATGGCGCAGCAACATATTATTACTGATGTGACTGTTGATGAAGCTATTCCGGTCGAGACGTCAATTGATATTACCAGTAAGGTTGAGGTGGGAATTGATATGTTGGTGGAAAGTGAAATACCTTTTCGTGCCATTATTCCGGTCAATGAAGATATGTTAATACCCTTTAAAATTGGGGTAAAAGATTATATTAAGCTGGATACTACTATTACTGTGACGGATTATGTAAATATTTTAGTCGATGATACCATTCCTTTGAATCAAAAAGTAAAGATGCCTATCTTTGGTGAGAGGGGTCCTTCGGTTCCAATACAAGGAAAAATACCCATTAAGCAAAGTTTATACGTTGGTTTTGATGAAGATTTAAAGGTGAATAGTGTTGTTCCTGTGGATTTATTAATTGTAGATACTTTGCCCGTTGGATTGTCTATGAAAATTCCAGTAGATTTAATGGTGCCAATCAGAATACCGTTGCATACAAAAGCAACTGTTACTTTTGGAGAAGCGATGCCAATAGTTGCCGATATTCCTATAACTTTAACTATTCCTGTGGATATACCGCTTGAGGAAACATCTCTAGCCTTTTATTTTAAAAAGATGGCAGCTGGGTTAAAAGGTTTGACGGTACTGTCTTTAGATTAAGCTATTGTTCCGTTACTACTCATTCGATATCATCTCAAATAATTCATCCAATTTCGGGGTAAGAATTACTTCAATTCTTCTGTTTTTTGCTTTGTCATTTTCATCAATAGGTAAATACATACTTCTGCCTGCAGCTGTAATCGTTTTAGGGGCTATAGAACTATTTTTCAGCATTATTTTAACAACTGATGTTGCTCTCAATACACTTAGCTCCCAGTTATCTTCCGGATGAGTTGACGATTTCATTTTATCTGAGTCAGTGTGTCCTTCAACTAAAACATCTAGATCAGATTGCTCTTGTAATACTTTCGCTAATTCAACCAATGCTTTCTTTCCTTCAGAGTTTACTGCTGTGCTTCCAGACGGGAAAAGTAGTTTAGCCTCCATGCTTACATAAACTCTTCCATTTTTTTGAACTACAGTTAGCCCTTTGTCTTTGAAACCCATTAGGGCCTTCATGATTTTGTCTTTTAATGCTTTTACAGCTGCATCTTTTTGTGCAATTAAAGCTTCTAATTCGTTTACTCTTTTTTCTCTAGCAGCTAAGTCTAACGAAAGCCTGTCCAAGTCTAATTTCTTTTGACTCAATTCCGTTGCTAGTAATCTCAGTTCATCTTCTTTTTTCTGAAGTTCAAGCCTTGTAGCATCCAGATCTGCCATCAATCTTTGATTTTCAATTGCACTTCCTTTTTGTAAAGATTCCAATTGTAACTGAATACGCTGGTTTAAAGCATCTATTTTATCGTATTGCTTTTCTTTCATTCGTAGTGATTTACCTA
>JAQWQH010000102.1 GCA_029244805.1 Flavobacteriales bacterium | reverse complement strand
CATCTGGAGATAACTTTTTTGAAGATAATTATAATGCTAGTTATGATATCCCAAATGATTTTAGTGGTTTTATTACCGTTTGTTTGCAGGTGTTTGATCAATTTGCTTGCTCAAGTGAATCTTGTCAAACGATTACTGTTGCAGAAGAGGTTTATGTGTATATCCCAAATACGTTTACTCCGGAAGGAGATGGAGTTAATGAGTCTTTTTATCCCGTTATTACAGGGACAGATCCACAGGAATATGTTTTTTCAATCTTTAATCGATGGGGAGAATTGATTTTTGAGTCTGATGTTTATGGAGAGGTATGGGATGGAACAGAAAATGGAGCTATAGCACAAATTGACACATACGTTTATCGCTTAACGTTTCAAGAGGGAGGTTCAATCAAAAACTATGAATATACCGGCCATGTGAATCTAATTAGGTAGGAATAGTTTTATTTATGCTGGTTTAATGGTATTGATCAGCATTTGTCTAACTTCACTCAAAATAGTTGCAGTTGCTCCCCAAACTATTTCGTAATTCAATTCAAAATAGGGAACATCTATTAGGACCTGTTTTTCTGCTTGTTTACCTACTTTTATTTTCTTTTGTTTTATGTTGCTATCGTCTGTCAAATCTGAAATTTTCACTTCAATTATTTCCTCAACTTCTTTAACCTCTCGAGTAAATACAGGTTCATAATCCACGAAACCAATGAAGGGTGAAACCAAAAAATTGCTAGGAGGAATGTAAATTTGCGTTATTTCCCCAAGAACTTGAATTTTGTCAGGTGCAACGCCAATTTCTTCAAAGGTTTCTCTAAGTGCAGTTTCTTTTAAAGATTCGTTTCCTTCTTGCTTTCCTCCCGGAAATGATATTTGGCCACCATGTGTTCCATTATAAGCAGTTCTTTGAATTAAAGTAAAATGAGGGATATTTCCTTTAGGATATATCAACATTAACACGGCGCTAAGCTTTGCATTATTAGGGGATTGTTTTATCGAATTAGCAGTTGGCCTTTTGTATGGAGCCATTAATTTATGAGCTTCTGGCCCCGGGAGATTGTAGTTAATCTCATGAAAAAGTAAAGCTGTTAGTTCTGATAATGTCATTTATCTGTTTCCAATTTTAATGATGCTGAATTCACGCAATATCTTAATCCTGTTGGTTTTGGGCCGTCATTAAATACATGACCTAAATGTCCATCGCATTGTGCACAGTTAATCTCAGTTCTCGTCCAGCCATTTGAGTTGTCTCTTTTTTCGGCAATATTATGCTGAATTCCTCTAAAAAAGCTTGGCCAACCGGTTCCTGATTTAAATTTGGTGTCTGAATTAAATAGTGGTAAGCCGCAGGCTTTGCAACAATAGGTTCCTTTTGTATTTGTGTTCCAATATTCTCCAGTAAAAGCAGTTTCAGTACCCTTTTCTCGAAGAATATGAAATTCGCTGGGTGTAAGTAGCCCTTTCCATTCAGCTTCAGTTTTTGTTACTTCGGTTGCTTTATTGTCTTGACAAGAAATAGACAGAGATCCAATAATAATAAAAACAGATAATATATTTTTCATGATACAGTATTTTTAATAAAACGTAAGATACGAATTATATAGTATAGATATCTTCATGTTTTAGTTGATTAAGTACGTATATTTTTGAGCAGAAAGCTGTAATATTTTAAAAAAGGGGATATTTTTACAAAAAACATTATTTAATTATGGAGGAGCTTTGGGGAAGCGGACCAGTGGGAAGAATTGCTGTGAATGTAATATGGGCTAGCTCCTTTTTGGTTGCTGCTTATTTGTTATACGTTGCTTACAAAAAAGTCTTGAATTTAATTGCTACGGGAAAAGTAAAAAAAGTTATGGTTAAATATGCAGAATTATTTGATGTTAACCCCCCATATGCGAAAGGAGAAATTCAATTTGGGTTTCAACTACCCGAAAAAATGGATGTGATATTTAGAATAGTTAATCGAGATGATGATTTGATCCAAGAATTAAAAAAAGGAGAGCTTGAAGAAGGCGTGTATCCAATTCTTTTTGACACAAATTCGATCGCTGATGGAGAGTATTATTATCAAATTATCACAAATTACCAAAAGACGAGCAAGAAGTTTTTTGTTGTAAATAAGTCATAATATCACAAGCAAGTTTAGACATATTCGATTTTTAGTTTGTTTACTGCTAATAGGAGTAGTTTCCTTTTTACCTAAATCTTCTTTCTGTCAGGAAAGTGCTCCTGGAGACCACTCTGTAATAATGGCTAATTTTAAATTACCAAAAACCTTAGGAAATAAATCTTTCAAGGGTTTGATGAGTGGTTTGGCGAATATTGATTTAATTTATCAATATAATTTAGCGAATGGAGCAGGGCTTGGGGTTGGTTTTTCTTATTCTTATTATGAATTAAATGGTTCTGTGTTTCAGGGAGCTGTAGTTGGTCAAATGGAAGGGTATAATCCATTTTTGAAAATAGCTAAAAGAAAAGGAATGAATGAAAATTCATATATTGAGCTTTCGATAAGTGGCGGTTATAGTGTGCTCAATACAAGTGGCAATCAATGTTCAGATGTTTTTAAGCAGGAAGCATTCAGCCTTACACCGCAATTGGGATTTTACATGCTGAGTTCTGAGTTTTTATCTTTTGGAATTGTTATATCCTACAATTATTTCGATGCGGAATTTTCGCCGGCGAATATTTGCATGACAAGTTTTCCAGGAATAGATCCAGCGAATAGTGTTGGTAATTCTCATGTTTTTTCCGTGGGGTTTGGCTTTTCAACCTATTTGCCGACAAAATAAAATGTCTATTTGGATAATTGTCTTTGTAGCTCTTTTGATGTTCTGTTCACTCCGTCATGACTCCAGCCAGGTGGTTTAATTAAATAATTTATTTTATCAGAGAACTTTTTTGCTCTTCGTATATCTTGCCACAGATTAACATATTCATGGCTGGCTATTTTGAGTGGGCTAAATGAGTTAATATTCTCGGTAATACCGTAAATAGGTAATTCTTTTTCTTTCTGAAATGTTCCAAACATTCTGTCCCAAATAATTAGTATTCCGGCGTGGTTTTTATCCAAGTATTGAACTTGTGTGGCATGATGCACTCGATGATGCGAAGGGGTATTGAAAATCCATTCAATAGGACCAAGTTTCCCAACTAACTTTGTGTGCGGGAAAAATTGGTAAACTAAGCTTATTGATTGCATAATAAGAATATAAACAGGATTAAAGCCAATAAATGGCAGCCACATGTAGAATAGGAATTTAATGAAAGGTTCTCCCCAGCTTTGACGCAATGCTACTGAAAAGTTCATGTGTTCGGATGAATGATGTTGCACATGCGCAGCCCAAAAGAAACGTATTTCATGTGCTGATCTATGGTACCAATAAAAAGTAACGTCATCTGCTAATAACAGTAGCCCCCACATCCACCAAGTATTTGGTATTTCGAATAATCGAAATTGATAAACCCAAAGGAAAACGAAAAATGCAAATGTTTTCGTAAGCAGTCCAATAACTACAGAGCCTAACCCCATAGTAATATTTGCTGCAGAATCTTTAAATCGATATAGATTAAGATTTTTTTTTGCGTTTATAAGCACTTCCACAATTATAAGTGCAATAAAAACAGGTATTGCAAATACAGTTGGATCGTTGGTTATAGCTTCGTTAAACATTGTAAAAAATACTTTGGTTTATAAACAAATATAAATGGAAACTGCGGAAGTTGCTTGTGTTTAGTCTTTTAATCTTCTAAACTCTTTTACTTCCACTATTTTTCCTGTTTCACTCTTTTTTAATGTAATCAACAGTGCATCAGAGCTAATCTTGCCGTCAAACTCATCGAAATGGCTGTTTTCACCACTTCCACTATTAAAAGCGAAGGCGATTTCCAATCCATCAATTTTATAGGTTGTTTTTTTTGCTGTTTGACAATTGTCGTTTTCAACACAAGAAACTAAATTACCTTTTGCTTTTTTTCTTTTTTTTCCAGACGTAATAGCGATGTTTCCATTGTTATCAAAATATAAAAGCTCTTTGGTTTTGTTTTCTGATTGCAACTGATAAAAACCTTGAAGCGTTCTACCTTTTCGAACTTTTATTGTCTTTTGTGCATTTGAAAAAACCCACATGAATAGGCAAAATATGATAAGTGAAAAGCGCATCATGTTAAAGATAAAACTAAAATTTCAATTTATTTCGAATGCTTTAATTTTTTTTAGCGGTTTTGAAGCAGGATAGTAATCTTGACATCTCTTTTGAAGTTGTTGCGCTGAATAAACTGTATTGGTTGTCTTGTATGTATTTGTTGTAGAAGTTGTTAAGGGATAGGAAAAAGAAGGTGAAACTTTTGCTTGTGTTTTTTTCCAAAGGGCGAAATGTTTAATTCAGTATTTTGCAGAGTTGCTGCATAATGAAAGTCGTTAGTGGTTTCTTCTCCATGGACTGAAAAAGTAATCGGTGAAATTTTTATCAAATCTTGGTAATAAAAATATTTTCCAACTGAGGAATTTAATTTAAGCCAATTTTTTCCTTGGCAGTTTTTTATAATCTTTTTTTCTTTTAAAGCAGATTTAAAGTAATAAACGTACCCGCTTTTTTTAAAACAATAATATTGCTTCTGTTTGGTTTCATTGTCGGAAGATTGAAAAATAGCATCTATTGCAGTGGATGATTTCTTTACGGAAATAGTATTTTGTGCATTGATTTGAATTGAGACCAGTAAAATATAAAAGCTTAGTAATTTAGGTTGCCAAAATAGTTTCATTTGTATGTAACAGATTATCAGAAAGGGTTTGTAGAACAGAAGGTATAATAGAGTTATTAAGTATTTTTAAAGTTGAACTTAACTTCTATAAGTTGAATCAAAGATTAAGTTTTTCTTTTATGTTTTTTACAGTCATGGATTTTATATCAATAATTTCCATTTCAAATTGATGCTTTTTTTCTTTCGACATATTTTTGAAATATATCGGCTTAATAATAGCGATGTCATTGTTTGAAGTAAAAGCAACAATTGTATTTTCTTCTTTTGGATTGAATTTGAAATTATTAAACTGTGATTTGTCATATATAAAAACAGCATTTTTATTTTTCTCAATAAGATTAACATTATGCAATTCCAAATTTATTCCTGCATTGTCGGCGAAAGACGCATTCAACTTAGTTCCTTTTGGTTTAGATACAGGAGAGTCACAATTCCAAGTTCCAAGTTGCGTTACTTCGAAAGCTCTTGCAACGATGCTAATTCCGATCATATTTTGTTGAGATTGCTTTACTTGGGCAAAATAAGCAGCCTGATCTTTTTCCATATCAGCCTGTCTTTTCTTCTCCAAAGCAAGCTGAGTTTCGTAAACTTTCATTTGCTTTTCATACGTCTCTTTTATTTTTTTCTCTTTAGAGATTCTCTTGTCTAATTCTTTCTCGTAAGCAGCAAATTTTGAATTGAATTCTACTACTGCTTTTTTATAATCAGCTCCTTCAAATATTGGGAAGACTGAGAATGTCCTTTTGGCACTTCCTTTAAACAGTGTTAGGTAATAAGATTTACCCTTTTCTTTCTCCGATAATGAAATATCTTCCCATTCTATTTCATAAACATCAGCAGAAAAGTTTCTATCATTCTTATCCACCTCAAAGGTTAAGGAGCTGTAGCTTTTTAGTTCCGGAAATTCTTTAGGGTCCACGTCTAAATCAAACTGTCGGTCCTTATTTTTGGAGAATTTAGGCTTGGAAGGTTCTGTTTTCTTATGTTGAAGAATTTTCTTTTTCGCAATAGCTAATTCAGTTTTGGTTACTTCAATTGCTTCTTTGGTTTTAATCATATTAGAAAATAAATCATCCTTTAATTTTTGAGAAGTAACTGCAGGTGCGCCCGTACTTTCATCTATGTCTTCAGATATGAGTTCAGTTTTTCCTTTGTACTCCCAGTCTCCAGAAGAAGTGTCTAGCTCATATAGGTTAAACCTACTTGATCCATCTTTTGGATGCATTTCTATGCGGATCTGCTTACCGTCTGCTAATTCGACCGGTTTACCATTTTGATATCCATAAATTTCTATCATTCCTGCAGATTCGAAAGTATATTCGGTTCCTGCACTGTCATAGGTCATTGGAATGCCTGATAATATGAAGTCTATAGGGTCATGAAACTCTCTATATCGGAGTTCAATTTCCCCTTTTAATGAATTGCCATTAATATCTACAAACGCATTTTTTGGAATCGCTATAGTACTGCCCGAGCTGTGTCTAAATTCACCACCAACTTCATTTTCACAATAATAAGCGTCGAATGGGATGTCCAGTTTTTTTACTGGAGGGTGAATACATGGTGTATCTTCATCATAAGTAATACCATTTTCTACTGTAACAGGTGGAGATGCACTAACTATAACTTCCTTAATATTGCTGTTTGAAAATAATACAGCAGTAATGGTTACTAAAACAGCAACACTTGCAACTGTTGTAATAAACCACCCTGTTTTATAAAAAGGAAGTTTTATGTATCCTGGGAAATTTTTCAAGAGTTGATCGAAATTCATTCTTGATGCTATCTCCTCTCCATTAATTGGGTCTCTGTCAATGTTAATTTTCTTTTTCATAGTTGTAACTTTTTCTCATAGAAAAACTCTTTTTGAGTTTTTCAACGATTCGATAAGCCTTCACTTTCGCATTATTCTCAGTCATCCCAAGAATATCCCCAATTTCACGATACGAACGCTTTTCAAAATACCTCATTTCAATAATTTGTAGCTCAACTTCTGGTAAATCACCAATTACTTCTAAAAGGGCTTCTCTCATTTCTCCTGTATTATCTTCCTCCACTTCCTCTATAATGTCTTCAACATTACTCGTGTCCACATTTACAGTTCGAGTTGATTTCTTATCCTTAAAAGATTGGTAAACTTCACTCATTGCAATTCTGTATAACCAAGATGAAAAAGGAACTCCTTTGTATTTGTATTTTGGCAAATTTATCATTGCCTTTAAAAATACTTGAGAGGTAATGTCAAATGCCATTTCCTTATCATCCATTCGCTGATGTATGTATCTAAAAATCTGTTCGAAGTACTTTGTGTAAAGTACTTCGAATTGCTTAGGATCTTTTTTCGCAGCTTCAACAATATCATTTTCTGACAATAATTGCTTTTGAGACTGATGATAGATACTTTTTCCCTGCATTAGCGAGCTTGGGTTTTGATTAATTGCGATTTTTTACTACGTTATTTCCTTGGCTTTGAAGGAATAACTTAAAATAGGTAATTCGTTACAATTATAATTAATAAATATTACCCTCCTGAAACTTTTTCAGCAGGAACCTGTAAGTCAAGAAATTTAATGTAAGGAGGTTGTGGTCTAGTAAACAACGGATAATAAAATATAATGTTGCGATAGAAAATATAATTTTAACTTAGCAATCGTCAGCCCAATATTAGTTGTATTTTTGAAAGAAATAAAAAATTTTCTATTCTAATTATTGCAAAAGATAGAGTGTCTAAATGTAAGTACATATTAGTTTGTTTACTATTTCTGTTAAATACTATTGAGTTTCAAGCTCAAGCCAATAGAAGTAAATTGGATAGTTTGTTGCAATTATTGGATACTGCTGAAGATACTGCTAGATTATCTATGTTAAAGAATATATCTGAAGCGTATATTCCATTTAGTGTCGATTCCTGCCACCTCTATGCTAACTTTTTACTTCAAGAAGCAAAAAACTCCGACAACCTTTCTTTTACAGCCGTTGGGTTTAATATGATTGGTTATGCCTTAAGAGAAATGGACAGAATAGAAGAGTCATATATTTATTTTCAAAAAGCATTGGATTTAAGGCTCGATTTAAAAGAATATGATAAAGCCAGCAATACATTAAATCTTATTGGAACAGCATACCACAGAACAGGAGATTTAGAAAAATCTTTAGATTACTACATGCAGGCAATTGAACAGGCAGAAATAAATGGAAATCCAGAGTATTTAAGTGGACCTATAATTAATATTGGGAAGTTGTATTCTGATATGGGTGATAATGAAACAGCCCTAGAATATGACCTAAGAGCCTTGGCAATTGCTCGAGATTCTGATGATATTGGGGATATGGCTATGGCTTACAATAATCTTGGTACAATTTATCAGGAAACAAATCATCTTGATACAGCCAAACTTTTCTACAAAGAAGCAATGAAGTTGTATGAAGAGACGGAAAATCTCTCAGGAGCAGCTCATGTGTACAACAATATGGCTATTATTTATTTTAGGGAAGGAAATCCTGAAGAGTCGTTAATACATTTTCGAATGGCTATGGAAATGCGTTTAGCAAGTAGAGATATGATAAGTTATTCTCAAAGTTTAATGAATATGGGTATCTATTACCAGATGGCAGAAAATTATGATAGTGCAATATATTATACTGATTCTAGCATTGCTGTGGCCATTGAGTATAACGGTTTATTAGAACAGAAAGATTCCTATTTGGTGTTGTCTGAATGCTATGAGGCTAAAAATGATTACAAGAATTCATTAAAGTCTTTTCAAGATTTTGTTTTAATCAAGGACAGTATAATGGATGAAAATGGCTTGAAAAACATCCAGGAAATGGAAACAAAGTACAAAAGCAAAGAGCAACAAAAAGAGCTAGAGCTTAAAGATTTAAAAATTAAGCGGGAAGCTGAAGAGAAAAAATATGCGGAAAGTAAAAATAATTTTCAGTTTTTAATAATTGGTATTACGGGTGCTTGTATGTTGCTTATACTTGTATTAATTGGAAGAGGCTATTTTACCAAAAGAAAATCCAATATAAAATTAGCAGATATAAATGAAGAATTAGAGAGTCAAAAATCAATTATCGAAGAAAAGAATAAAGATATAACGGATAGTATTTTATATGCACAAAAGATTCAGGAAGCTATGTTGCATTCTCATACAGATGTGAGTGGAGTATTCCCTGATTCCTTGATTATTTATAAACCAAAAGATATAGTTGCAGGAGATTTTTACTGGTGGGTGAATGGAGGGGATAGGTTTTACTTAGCTGTAGCTGATTGCACGGGGCATGGAGTTCCTGGAGCTATGATAAGTGTTGCTTGTGCTAATATATTAAATAAGTCAGTAAAAGAGCTTAGTCTTTCTAAACCTTCTCATATTTTGGATAAAACCACAGAATTGGTAGTAGATGCTTTTTCTATTAATGGAATCGAACAAACTTATATCACGGATGGAATGGATATTGCGCTTTGCGCAATTGAAAAGTTGGATTCAGGAAATGTGGCAATCGAGTTTTCGGGGGCCAATAATCCTTTATGGATCTATCGTAAAAATGGTCAATTTGAAGAGATTCCGGGAGATAGGCAGCCTATAGGTTATTTTGAAAATAAAAGACCGTTTACAAACTCCTCAGTTATTTTGGAAAAAGGAGATACGATCTATATGTTTTCTGATGGTTATACGGATCAGTTTGGGGGTGAAAAAAATAAAAAATATAAATCATCTAATTTTAAAAAGAAACTAAGTTCTATACAATCTCTTTCATTAGAATTACAAAAAGAGTTTTTAGAAAAGGAATTTGAAGATTGGAAAGGTACTTTAGCACAAACAGATGATGTTTGCGTTATGGCAGTTAAATTTTAAATATACCCATTTTATTATTGAGCCAACACTAAACGATTTACGGTTTTTGATTTATCTTTTTATTATTTTTCCAATTGTTTTAAAAATTAGTTTAGTATCCGTAATAAAACCTTTTTGTTCAATGTATTTGAGGTTTAAATCAAGTTTTGCAGGCATTATTTCTTCAATATAGGTTTTTTCAGGATTGTCTGATTTTCCGAGTAATTCATTTTCATTAATATATTCAATAGATGCATAATCTGATAATCCTGGCCTAACTGAGAGAACTTTTAACTGCTCTTTAGAATACATTTCTACATATCTTCTAACTTCTGGTCGAGGACCGATAATACTCATGTGCCCTATTATCACGTTTAGTAATTGCGGGAATTCATCCAGTTTAAACTTTCTTAAAAAGTAGCCAATTCTCGTAATTCGGGGATCTCTTTCGCCCACTGTAATTTGACTACCTTTTTTGGAGTCAGAACGCATCGTTCTAAATTTAAATAAGTCAAAATTCTGATTGTCTTTACCAACTCGTTGTTGGGTAAAAAAGACTCCCCCCTTGCTATCAATTACTATAAGGAAGGCTATCAGGATAAAAAAAGGAAGTCCCATAGACAAGACAGCTATAGAAGATATAATATCGAAAAAACGTTTTAGCATTTGTTACAAAAGTAAATTCCTTTTTTTAATTATATTAATATTATATCAGGTTATTATTAATTCTTTAATTTTGAAAGAGTAAAAAGTAAGCACCTTTCAATTTATTATGGTATTTAATTCATTAGAATTTCTGATTTTTGGTTTGCTTTTCTTTTTGCTGTGGCCGCTATTCAAAAAGAAAGATACCTCACGTTGGTTGTATTTGGTAATAGCTTCTTTTTTATTTTACGGATGGTGGGATTGGCGCTTTTTGTTTTTAATCATAGGAAGTGGTCTAATTGACTACTTTAGTGGACTTTGGATAGGAAAGTTTCCTAAATTTAGTAAGCTGTTTCTGATTTTATCGTTAATAGGAAACCTAGGGTCTCTTTCAATATTTAAGTATAGCACATTCTTCGCAACTGCATTGGATAGTCTTTTTTGGAAGTTAGGGGTGCAAACGAATTTGGTTGCCAATATCCCTGAGTTTGCTTTAATTCTTCCAGTTGGTATAAGCTTTTATACATTTCAATCCTTGAGTTATACAATTGATGTTTATAGAGGTAGATTAAGCCCAACGAATAATATTCTGCATTTTTTCAGTTACCTTTCTATGTTTCCGCAATTAGTTGCTGGTCCAATTGTAAGAGCTAAAGATTTGTTAAAGCAATTGTCAAAAGTTCCAACGGTAAACGCTTTACAAGTATGGCATGGAATAAAATTAATTGTATTCGGGTTGTTTCAAAAAGTGGTAATTGCTGATAATCTATCATTGTTTATTGATTCTGCTTTTTCTGGAAGCAAACATTATGATGGTCCCGCCTATTGGTGGTTTGTTATGGTAGCATTCGCATTCCAGATCTATTGTGATTTTTCTGGATATAGCCTTATTGCTAGAGGGCTGGCAAAAACAATGGGGTATCATTTTAAAATGAATTTTAATCATCCTTATTTATCATCTAGTTTAAAAGAATTTTGGGGAAGGTGGCATATCTCGCTGTCAACATGGTTCAGGGATTACGTTTATATTCCATTGGGAGGAGCTAGAAGAGGAATATATTTAGGGATGTTGTTTTTATGGTTAACGATGTTGCTATCAGGTTTATGGCATGGTGCAAACATTACGTTTGTTATTTGGGGAGCTGTGCATGCCTTATTTTTAACCTTGGAAAGGTTTTACTCTAAAGTTCAATTTTTCAGAAGGATTCCCAAAGGTCTGTTGATTTTAATAACTTTTATTCAAGCAAGCATTGCTTGGGTTTTTTTTAGGGCAGAATCTTTTGATCAAAGTATCATAGTATTAAAATCTATGTTTATGTTTCAGAGCTCCGACTTTAAATTTTTAACAACGTATTTTGATGCAATGATTTTTTTAGGGTTAGCTATTGTTATTGAATTAGCCACTCTGTTAAAAAGAACCAAAATATCTGTTCAATCTGTTTATAAAAGATACAATTTAGATTTATTGTTTATTTCAACGGCTCTTGTTGCAATTGTAATGTTTAGAGGAGAAGGTCAACAATTCATATACTTTCAGTTTTAGAGAATTATGACAGCAAAATATAAAATCATATTCTTCTTGCCCATCGCTTTGATTATTTTTTTGGTGCTAAAAATGATATTGCCAACTCCTAATTTAAATGATTCGTACCGTGATTATTGTTGGGTAAAAAAAACGCATTCAACTGAACAATTCAATATACTGGCAATTGGCGATTCTAGAATTTATAAAGGTGTAAATCCAACTTATTTATTAGATGTTAATTCAGAATTTAACGCAGTCAATCTCGGTTACTCCAGTGCTGGGTATAGCAAAGAATACCTCTCATTTGTGTCTAAGCGTATAAAGGAAAAAGGAAAAAGAGTAATCTTATGTGGTGTTACGCCTTATAGTTTTACTCCTGAAGCGCTAAAGAATGAGCATTACAGCTCGTTCCATGATAAAAATACAACGGAAGTCTATAAAATGCTTTATTTATCTGGTTATTTGAAGAGTTTTCCAAGGTATTCTCCAGAGGAAATATGGGATTATTTTACAGATGCTTTAATTACCCATTTATACCATAATGATTTTAAGGAGAATGGATGGGTAGAATCGTATAAAATTCCTTTTGACTCAACCGCTGGTTTGAGACCCTATAGAATTAATTTTATTGATAATACAGCAGATAAAAATGCGGAGAAAGAATATCTGAAATGGGTTAAAGATATCTCTGCTGAAGGGATTAAAATTGTAGGTTTTAGACCACCTTCTACATTGGCTATGGAGGAGTTAGAAGATTCTCTTAGTGGGTTTAATTATTCAAATTTCATCAACGAATTTAAACAAATGGGGGGTATATGGTTGACCTTTTCATTGAAAGACTACAAGAGTTATGATGGCAGCCATCTTCACTATGAATCTGCCAATAAGTTTACAGAGAATCTTGCACAGAAAATTGAAAAATACATTAAATAAATTATCCAAGTACTTCTTCAACAGCATCCACAACTGCTGCGACAACAGTGTCTATTTGTTCGTTGGTTAAATTAAACCAAACGGGAAGTGTAATCTCATTATGATAATTATCGAAAGTTGTTGGGTAGTCTTTTATATCATACCCCTTTCCCTTATAGAAAGAAAGCATTGGCAATGGAATGTAGTGAACATTAACCGCTACTTGTTTTTCTCCTATTTTATTGATAATCGTATCTCTTTGAAATTCAGAGCAGTTATTGATTCGAAGCATATATAAATGAAAAGAAGATTTTTTATCTTTAGTTTCATAAATAGGTCTATTTGCCCAATTATATTTAGCGAGCCCCTTAGTGTACCGCTCAAAAATCTCTTTCCTCCGATTTAATGTTTCTGGATAGCGCTCTAGTTCTACTAACCCAATGGCAGCTTGTAAATCAGTCATATTGCATTTGAAACCTGCTTCAACTATATCATATCGCCAAGCACCAATTTGAACTTTACTAAAAGCATCTTTTGTTTGTCCGTGAAGAGAGCTAATTTTGAAGCGTTTTTGTAACTCTTCATGGTTAAATTTATCTGCAACATTAAATACAACTGCTCCTCCTTCAGCGGTGGTCAAATTCTTAACTGCATGAAATGAGAATGAACTCATGTCCGCAATTAATCCAGCCTTCTTTCCTTTGTATTCAGCACCAATAGAATGAGCTGAATCAGAAACTAATACGATTCGTCCAAATTTTTCTTGCACATCATTTTTGGCAGAAAACAATTCTTTTTTGCTTTCGATGATGTTGAATAACTCTTCGTAGTCAGCAGGCATGCCGGCAATGTCAACAGGTATGATTACCTTTGTTTTTTCTGTAATTGCATTTTTAACAGCAGCGCAGTTAATGTTAAAATCAATACTATTGACGTCTACCATCACTGGCTTTGCTCCAGTATGCGTGACAACATTTGCTGTGGCAGTATATGTATAAGCTGGTATTATTACTTCGTCTCCTTCTCCTATTCCTAGCCAATGTAAAATGAGTTGCAATCCTGCAGTTGCAGAACCTAAAGCAACAACATGGTCTGCGCCAAGGTATTGCGCCAAATTTTCTTCAAACTTCTTCGTTTTTGGGCCAGTAGAGATCCAACCAGATTTTAGAGAATCTGTAACTTCATCTATGGTTTTTTGATCTATTCTAGGTGGAGAAAATGGTATCATATATTATATCTGTGCTGTACAAAAGTACTATTATTTGGTGGTTTCAGGTTTGAACTTACCAATAAATATATAGGTAACAACCATAATCAATAAGTAAAAGAAACTTTGCGTAAAGGTAAACCACCAAAGACTTGTGAAATTATTGTTATACATATCGTGTGAGTACCTTATGCTGAAGTAAACCAAAATGATATGTAGACAATTAAACAATAGCATTTCTTTTTGACGTCCTAGCTTTATATAAATATAAGATAGGGAAGAGGAGACGAACATTATTCCCATCCAGATTGACATTATTTTCATAATTTCCAAAGTTCCATTCCAGGTTTTTCCTAGTATTAATTCGTCCCATGTATTTGGAATAAATTGCATAATGATTACGCCTATGAAAGCAATTAAAAAAAGACGTAAAAACCAATAAGTGTAGTTTTTTCTAAGTTCCTCTTTGGATTCTATTGTACTTAATTTACTGTAATATACTTGAGCAAAAGATGTCGTGACTACCGCAATACTTATTCCAAGGTAATGGTAGGCAGAACCAATTTTGCCACTAAAGTCGTCTCCATAATATTTCATAAAAAGGTCAATCAGTAAAAAATTAACTACTCCACCAAGCATCACGCTTGGAGAGGTGAAGTAGATAAATTTATTGTGTTTTACTACTAATTTTTTTACGTCTCCTTTTTCTTTTTTTATTCGAGGCCTGTTCTTTAAATATTTAAATAAAAACAGCAAGTTTGAAACGAATAAGCCTATCGTTCTCCCGTATACAAGCCCAAAGGATTTTATGTTTGAAATTGCAAAAATCACCTGACCAAAAAGTGAAGTGGAGTTTTGAGATACTTTATTTATACTCATTAATTGAAAAGAATTTTGCCGTGTAAACCATGAGTTGAAAACCTGCGTAAATCCTAAAGAAATAACGGTAAAGGGGAGTAGGGCTAATAGAAAAATATTGTTTGTTATCTTCATTAAATTACTGTCAAATTGTGAATAAGTAATCAGCACAATAAAACTGATTAGCCCAACAATCAGCACAAGTTTTAAACTTAAATTTGTTAGCAGTCGAGCTGCGTTTTCATTTTTTTCCAATACGATTCCGGTTTCAAGTTTTAAAGCGCTTATTCCCACAAATATTGCAGCAAATTCATAGAATAATTTGAAATTAGCGAACTCTTCAGGACCATAGTAATATCGCTGAATATAAATTAACCCTAATAGCGAAATCATCTGAGCTATAACAGTTCCTGTCATTAAGGTTAGTACATTTTTGATGAATGATTTGTTATTTGATTTACTCACGGAAGGTGATTTGATGAAATAAACGGATTATTACTCTTTTGTTGCATGAGGACGGAAAAAAATAAAGTATTAAAAAATGCATAAAATATTACGCCAGATTGCGTTTCAAGCATTGCCTCCGAAAAGAAATTTAAAGCCAAAATACCAATGAAGATTGCATATAGAACTTGTTTATCTTTAAAACACATAATTAAAGGGACAAACAATAGAAGCAAAAGAGTGATCCCTCCGATTAAACCAGCATCTAATGTGGCTTGTAAATACTGATTGTGTGCATTGAACTGCTTGTCTAAGAGAAAACCTAGGTTATGTTGCTTGTATTTTTCGGTTAATGCAAGTTTACTGTCACCAGAGCCATAACCAAATAATGGTTTTTCTTTAATTAGGTCTAAAGAGATTTCCCAAATAAGTATTCTTGATTGAGTAGAAGAAAAGCGAGTGTCTTCTATCTCTTCAGGAACATTGTAGAAAAGATCATTTACTCTTG
>JAQWQH010000101.1 GCA_029244805.1 Flavobacteriales bacterium | reverse complement strand
ATGAGTTGGTTCCCTGGTTATGCAATTGACCTTGAGTCAGGAGAAAGGTTAAATATGGCGTTTGCTGAAGATTCTTGGTTAGGAAACGAAGGAGGTAAAGATATGGTTTTCAATCCATCTGCTAATCTATATACAGGTTTTGGAGAACCATTATTTGGTGGAAAGCATTATGTATACGTATTCAAAAACTACAGAAAGGAGCAACCTGTCGTTAGTGGTTTTAGTACTAATATGCCGGCATATGATGAATGTGCATTTATCAGAAGTAAGATAGTTGACAACGCTAATCCAAATGCCGGAGATTATCTAAAAGTATGGAGATCATGTATGTGGGTTGGTACACCGATGCTTTCGGAGACAGCAATAGGTCTAGCTGATGAGTCAGATCCATTTTCTTACATAGAAACGGATGTGAGAATTAAAATTAGAGTTGCTAGTGCTTACGCTAAACATTCTATAAATGCTCAGCATTACACAAACATTGGAGGAAGTATTAATGACTGGTGTCCTTTATATGAATTCAACATGGATAGCTTAGCGGTAAGTACCGAAACATTTGTTCCAGATGATAGTATATTGTCTCTTATCAATGTTGTTCCAAACCCATATTATGCTTATTCCAACTATGAGAACAACAGATTAGATAATTTGATTAAAATAGTAAACCTGCCGGATCAGTGTACCATTAAAATTTATACTGTAAATGGAATATTGGTTAGAACATTTAATAAAGATAATAACATAACCCACGTTGAATGGAACTTGAAAAACTTTAAGAATATTCCAATTTCAAGTGGATTGTATTTAATTCATGTAGATGTTCCTAATGTTGGTGAAAGAGTATTAAAATGGTTTGGTGTGATACGCCCTCCAGATTTAGATCAATTCTAGGAATATTGATTAGATTGAAACGAATTTTTGTTAAATAAGATTAGATATGAGATTAAGTAAAAGTTTTAGAGTAAGTATTGTGTTAGCAGGAATGTTGGCATCTTCACTTCCTACATTTGCTGGTAACGAGGATAGAGCTGGTTCTGCTGGAGCTACTGAATTACTAATAAACCCATGGTCACGAAGTTCATCTTGGGGCGGTGCCGGAGTTTCTTCAATTAAGGGGTTAGAGGCACTATTTTCGAATGTGGCAGGATTGGCCTATGCCGATAAAACAGAGATTATCTTTGCTAGAACGAATTGGTTAGGTGGTATTTCAGATATTGCTTTAAATGGATTTGGATTGGCTCAACGCGTTGGAGAGACAGGTGTTATGGCTGTTTCGATAATGTCAATGAATTTCGGAGACATTCCAATTACTACCACTGAATTACCAGAGGGAAATATTGGAACATTTAAGCCAGTTTTTACTAATATTAATTTGGCATATGCAAGACAGTTTTCTTCTTCTATCTCGGGAGGCTTAAATTTGAAGGTAGTTTCTGAGGCCATTTCCAATGTTAAAGCTTCGGGTGTTGCTGTTGATATAGGAATTAGATATGCAACCGGAGAAAATGATCAAATTAAATTTGCAATAAGTTTAAAAAATGTTGGAGCTCCTCTGGAATATAGTGGTGATGGTATCTCATTAGAAATGTTAAACCCAAATACAGGCATCCTTATTACTTCGGAACAACGTGTTTCTTCTTTTGAATTACCTTCTTTATTGCATATTGCAGCTTCTTACGACTTCTTATTTGATGAATCAAATAAATTAACAATGGGATTTGTTTATACTTCGAACTCGTTTTCTAAAGATCAATATAGATTAGGTGGGGAATATACATTTAGTGGTTTGAAGCAAGCTTATTTTATTGCAAGAGCGGGATATATATATGAAAATGGAATATTTGATAATGTGAATCGAACGAATTCTCTAACGGGTTTATCTGCTGGATTATCTGTTGATTTTCCTGTAGGAAAAAATGAAACAATGATTGGTATTGACTACGGATACAGAAGTTCAACATTAGGTGGTATTCACTCTATTGGTGGTCGGATTAACTTGAAATAAGAAATTAAACTATATAAGTTATTAGTAAAGAGAGTCTTTTTGGGATTCTCTTTTCTGGTTTAAAGAACTTACCTCTATTATGTCAAAAATTAATTACTATACACAAGAAGGTCTTAAAAAACTAAAGGATGAAATAGAACACTTGGAAAAAGTCGAGCGTCCAAAGTTATCCGCTTTAATTGGTGCTGCAATCGATTTGGGTGATCTTTCGGAAAATGCAGAATACCATGCTGCTAAAGAATCACAAGGTCTTATGGAAGCGCGTATTTCAAAATTGAAAAATGAGTTATCTATTGCCCGTTTAATAGATGATTCAAAATTGGATACATCTAAAGCTTTGATCTTATCTACAGTAAAGATCAAAAATGTGAAGAATGGTATGGAGATGGAATATACTTTAGTTGCCGGAAACGAGGCTGATTTAAAACTTCGCAAAATATCTATAGATTCCCCAATAGGGAAAGGATTATTAGGAAAATCGGTCGGAGATATTGCGCCAGTCGAAACACCAAATGGAACTATAGAGTTTGAAATTATCGCTATTTCCCGTTAAATAAATTCGTATGAGTTCTATTTTTTCTAAAATTGTAAATGGAGATATTCCATGTTATAGAGTTGCAGAGGATGATCTTTTTTTAGCTTTTTTAGATGTGAACCCATTGGTTCAAGGCCATGTGCTGGTTATTCCAAAGCAAGAGGTAGATTATGTTTTTGATTTAGAAGATGATTTGCTTGCAGGATTAACTCTATTTGCGAAAAAAGTAGCAATCAAAATGAAAAGAGTTTTGCCTTGTGACCGGATTGGTGTTACTGTGATTGGACTTGAAGTTCCGCATGCACACATTCATTTAATGCCAATAAACAGTATTGCCGACATGGATTTTTCTAAACCTAAAAAGAAATTTGATAGCGCAAAACTAGAGAAGATTGCAAAAAGTATTTCAGAAGCTTAAATCTTATTTTGTTCTATCTGGATTATCCTTAACAAATGAACTCCATCCTGAGTAGTTCTTTTTGCCAGAGTCTGATTTTCCTGTTTGAAAGTAGTGGCATACCGCTGCTGCAAGTCCATCTGTTGCATCTAATTTTTTTGGTAACTCTTTGAGTTTTAATAACGATTGTAGCATTTTAGCCACTTGTTCTTTACTGGCATTACCGTTCCCCGTTATTGCTTGTTTTATCTTTCGAGGAGCATATTCTTGGATTGGTAAATCTTTGGTAAGAACTGCTGCCATAGCGACTCCTTGGGCTCTACCTAATTTAAGCATCGACTGAACGTTTTTCCCAAAAAAAGGGGCTTCTACAGCAACTTCGTCTGGAAGGTATTCCTCGACTAAAAAACTTACTTTTTCAAATATCTTTTTCAGCTTTAACTCATGGTTTTCAAGTTTATGTAAATGAATTACACCGGTACTTATCATTTCCATCTTATTCTTTCGAATACGAATAATTCCATAGCCCATTGTTGTGGTTCCAGGATCTAGACCTAAAATTATTTTGTCGGAAACTATCATCAAAAGTTTAAATTTGTATCTATCGAACAAGTAAAAATAAATAAGATTATAATACGTATACTCCAAATTTTAATATTTGTTGGAGCTGGGTACGTTATCTATGGAGAATTACTGAAGAACAAAGAGAGTTTAAATTTCAACGGTGTATTGAAAGACCTGGTAACGTTTGACGCAATTATGATTCTAATAATTGTGTTTATTGCGCAGTTTCTGAATTGGTGGTTAGAATCTGTAAAATTTCGAATGCTAATTTCAAAAACCCAACCCATCAATAAATTGGATGCTGTTAAATCTGTATATGCCGGGAATGCTATTGGAGTTTTAACTCCAAATAAAATAGGAACGGTTATCGGCAGAGCTTTGTGGTTAAAAGATAAAGACACAGTTTCGGTTGTATCCGCAACCATGTTGGGAAACACAGCTCAATTAACAACGACTGCTTTATTTGGCTTCCTTGGGTTTTTAATTATTGTTTGTTTTGGGACGAAGCTTAATTTTGTCAACCAAGCTTTTCCCACATATGGATTGTTGATCTCGTTTCTATTAGTTCTATTCTTGGGACTTTTATTTTTTTATCCTTCGTTTCTATATAAATTCTCTTTAAGGCTCCCTTTCATAAGTCGGTTTGCTCAGCGAATCAGTTATTTTAAATATTTTAGAAAGAAAGAATTATTAACTGTTCTTTCTTTTTCTGTCCTCAGGTACATTGTTTTTGGATTTCAATTTATCTTATTATTAAAGCTTCTTCATGTGAACATCACAATTACCTCTCTTTTTACATTTATTTGTGTGCTATATATGATAGTTACATTTATTCCATCTCCTTTTATGGGGAATTTAGGAACTAGAGAAGCGGTTGTTCTTCTTCTATTGACAAATTATAACAGCACTGCAGAAGTTTTATCAGCTTCAATTATTCTTTGGGTAATAAATATTGCTTTTCCTGCTGTTGTTGGTAGTGTCCTATTCCTTTTTAATAAATTCAAATTAAAAAACGTTTAAAGTGATATACATTCATGGAATATTGATGGTTATATTTTCGATTTATACAAGTTGGATGCTTGTTTTAATTTGCGGTTGGTTAATAAAGAATAATAATAATAATGCTTCCTCAGGTAAGGTTAATAGTTTATCCGTCCTAATTCCTTTTAGAAATGAAAAAGAGAATATTCCCATACTAATCAAGTCTTTATCAGACCTGCAGTATAGTGCAGAAGCGGTTGAGTTTATTTTTATTAATGATCATTCGGTAGATAATAGCGTTGATATATTGCTCCTTGGTTTAGAGCATTTCGCTTTTCCACATAAATTAATATCGTTGGAGGCAAACCATTTGGGAAAAAAAAGAGCCATTGATGCTGGAGTAATAGCAGCAGTTCATTCAGTAATTGTTACAACAGATGTCGATTGTGTTCACTCCAAAAATTGGTTGCAAGAAATTAACATATTGATCGACTCCGAAAGTGAGTTTATTATTGGACCGGTAATAAATAAGAAACAGCCTGGCTTATTAGCCAATTTACAACAAATCGAATCTCTTTTGCTTGCGGGTATTACAGTCGGTTCAGCCAAGTTAAAAAATCCGTTATTGTGCAGTGGCGCTAACCTCAGTTACACTAAGTCGTTGTTCAAGAAATTGCAGCCTTACGAGAGTAATTATAACATATTATCAGGGGATGATATGTTTTTTCTTGAAAAAACAAATAGAAATAAAGATTGTTCTGTTGGAATAAATGTAAAATCTATTGTTGAGACCGAGGGAGCAAAATCATTTGCTGAAATGCTTTCTAGGTCGGTGAGATGGGCTTCAAAATCAAGTAAATTAAAAATGTCTTTATCTACTGTTTTTGGAGCTATTGTTTTGATTATTAATTGTTCCATCCCATTTATGATAGTACTTATGATTTTGGATAACAATAGCATTGTTTTTTTGATTAAATTGTGGGCCGTTAAAACAATTGTAGATGTATTGTTTTTAGTTTTATTGGCAAACAGGTATAACAGATATCAAGCGATAATCTACTTTCCAGTTATGGTAGTTTTTTATCCCTTTTATTTGTTCATAGTATATTTATCGACTGTTTTTTCTTCTCCAGTTTGGAAAGGAAGATGAAATGTAAATGAAAGAGACCAGAGAATATAAAAGAAAAGATTCAATGTATTTTGAAGCTTGGAGAAAGCTTAAAAAGAACCGAACAGCTATGTTGGGTCTGCTCATCATATGCGTTGCTATTTTTATATCTGTTTTGGGAGCTAATATAAGGCCTGATGCTACAGAAGATGCAAATAATCAGAATTCCCCAATATCGAGAAAAGCACCAGGCTTTAAAGTTTCTCAACTATTAGTGCGGAAAAATAGGGAATTTGAAGATGTCGGTTTTTTTGGTAAATTATTTTTTGGATACGAAGAAGCAATTTATAAGAGTTATCCAATGTATGGATACAAATTTGACGGCGGAGATATAATTATTGAAGAATATACTGGCTTTGAAAACGAAAAAGAATATTCTCCTCAATATCAGAACTACTCTTTAGCAGAAGTATTATATCCGCTTTCTATTTCTAAAGAGGAAAAGTTTAGGTTAAACCTCAATGGCACCGTAACTATATGGTTAATGGATGGTACGGAAATAATCAAGGATGTCTCTGAAATGAGGAGTCAAATTATTGCAAATAATATCGTTGAGCAAACATTTTATTTAGGTACAGATAAATTAGGGCGAGATATGTTAAGTCGTCTAATGGCTGGAACTATTATTTCACTATCTGTTGGGTTAATTGCAGTTATTATTTCATTAATAATTGGATTGTTGCTAGGGTCTTTAGCTGGGTTTTACCGTGGTTGGGTCGATGATTTAATTATGTGGTTCATTAATATGGTATGGTCAATTCCTGGCCTTTTACTGATTATATCCCTTACATTGATTTTAGGTAAAGGCTTTACAACCGTTTTTATTGCTGTTGGATTAATTATGTGGGTGGAATTAGCTAGAGTTGTGAGAGGTCAAATATTGAGCATAAGAGAACAAGAATATGTTGAAGCAGGTAGGGCTTTGGGTTACTCAAATGCACGAATAATTTGGAAACATGTATTGCCAAATATTATGGGCCCAGTTATTGTTATTAGTTCTGCCAATTTTGCTTCTGCTATTCTGATTGAAGCTGGTCTAAGTTTTTTGGGTATTGGAGCTCAAATACCAATGGCTTCTTGGGGAGCAATGCTTGAACAGCATAAAGCATATATGATGACCACAGGAAACGAAAGTGCATTTCTAGCAATATTACCTGGAATTAGTATAATAATCCTTGTGTTTGCATTTATGCTTCTTGGAAATGGCTTAAGAGATGCCTTGGATACAAAGTCTGCCGATAATGTTGCAGGGACTTAAAGAATGTTAACTTCTCTTTCCAAAGAGACTCCGTATGTTTCTTTTATGGACTGGATAATTTCCTCACTGAGGTTGTAAATATCGCTTCCTGAAGAGCCTCCATAATTTACTAAAACTAAAGCCTGGTTTTTATGCACTCCATAATTCCCAATGGTTTTTCCTTTCCATCCGGCTTGGTCGATTAACCAGCCAGCTGCGAGTTTTATTTTGCCATTTTCTGCTGGATAGGATACTATTTTGGGAAACTTAGCCTTTATGACTTCAAATGAAGAATTATCAATTACAGGATTTTTAAAAAAGCTTCCACTATTTCCTATTTTTTTTGGATCCGGTAATTTACTTGCTCTAATTTTTATTACTGCATTACTAACATCTTTTATGGTTGGATCAGTAATGTTTAATGATTCTATTTCTTTTTCAATTGCTCCGTAAGAGGTGTTCAGTTGGTGCTTTTTTGTTAATCGAAAAGCGACTTTAGTAATTATGTATTGTCCTTTGTTTTTTCGTTTGAAAATACTTTCTCTATAACCAAATTCGCATGCTGCATTGTCAAATCGGTGCATTTCACCAGATTTTATATGGTAGGCATCTAGCCATTCAAATCGATCCTTTACCTCAACCCCATAAGCACCAATGTTTTGCATTGGGCTGGCTCCTAAACTACCTGGAATTAAACTCATATTTTCGATTCCCCCCAAATTTAGGTTTATTGCGTGTAACACAAAATCATGCCAGACGATACCACTTCCTCCGGCAATAACAACTGAGTTGTCATCTTCCTCAATAACTTCAATTCCTTTTACTTGGTTATGCAGAGCAAGACCATTTACGTTTTTTGTGAACAGGATATTACTCCCACCTCCGATGATTAACAATTTTTCCTGTTGGTAATTTTTATCTGTAATAATGTTTTTTAGTTCCTCTATGCTGGTGAACTCCCCAAATAGTTTTGCGCTAACATCTATACCAAAAGTGTTGTGATTTTTTAAGGAAATATTGTCTCGGATAATACTCACAAAACAAACCTAATTGTTATTTGGCTACTGTGTTCAAAATAAATTAAACTTTATTCACTATAGATGTTTTAAATCTCTATAATAATAGTTTCTATTTGGCGTTTCAAAGTAGTTACTTTGAAGTCGAACAAAATAATGAGTATTTGAAAAGAGTAGTAGTATCCGTAATAAATGATTTGTCCTTCGATCAACGAGTGGATAAGGTATGTACTACACTAATAAATAATGGTTTTGATGTTTTATTAATAGGAAGAAAGCTTAAAGAAAGCATGCCTATTTCAAGAGATTATCAAACTACTAGGATGAAATTGTTATTTACAAAAGGAGCTTTTTTTTATGCTTTTTTTAATCTCCGCTTATTTTTTAAGTTACTTTTTGTCAAAGTTGATGTTTTCCATGCAAACGACTTAGATACATTACTCGCCAATAGGTGGGCAAGTAAATTTCGAGGAAAACCACTGATTTATGATAGTCATGAATATTTTACGGGTGTGCCAGAAATTCAGGACAGACCAAAAGTTAAAAAGGCTTGGGAAAAAATCGAAAAATCTATTTTTCCAAAGTTGAAATATATATTTACGGTTAATCAATCAATAGCAGATTTGTATAGAAACCAATATAATAAAGAAGTTCATGTACTTCGAAATGTTCCAAAGAGCGATGATTTGAAAAAGACTAAATCAAGATCCGATCTAGGAATTCCATTGGATAAAAAAATAGTTCTTGTTCAAGGAACGGGAATTAATATTGATAGAGGTATTGAACAGCTTTTAGAGGCTATTGCGATAATGGATAATGCGATTTTGTATATAGTGGGCAGTGGAGATGTTTTGCATCAATTAAAAGAACGAAGCAAGGCGCAAGATTTAAATAATAAAGTTGTTTTTGTTGGGAAATTACCATACACTGAAATGATGCAATATACTTTTAATGCAGATGTTGGTGTTACTTTGGATAAAGATACAAACATCAATTATCGCTTTAGTTTACCGAATAAAATATTTGATTATATCAAAGCAGGATTACCTATTTTGTCAAGTAATTTGGTGGAGTTAAAGAAAATTATTAATCAATATGAAATAGGTGCAATAACTATAAGTCATTCTCCTGAAGAGATAAAATCAAGTTTAATGAGAATTTGGGAAGATGAAAATATATTCTTGCAATACAAAGAAAATGCAAAAAAAGCAGCGGAAGAATTAACGTGGGAAAAAGAAGTGCAACCGCTCCTTGAAGTTTATAAAAAATTATGAAAGAACAACGGCTGCATATTGTCTCGTTTGATGTCCCGTTTCCTCCAAATTACGGAGGTGTAGTTGATGTGTTTTATAAAATTAGAGCACTCCATAAATTGGGAGTTAAAATTCATTTGCATTGCTTTGAGTATGGAAGAGGAGAGCAAAAGGAATTGGATAAGTATTGCGAATCAGTTACTTATTACCAACGCGGAAAAAGTAAGGCCAAATTATTGTCGAAATTACCTTTTGTAGTTGCTACTCGAAAAAGCGAAAAGTTACTTAAAAATCTTAATAAAAACGCGTATCCAGTTTTAATCGAAGGCTTGCATAATTGCTGGTTTTTAGAAAGGTTAAAGCCCTCAAAACGTCTTGTGGCTGTTCGCACCCACAATGTTGAGCACGATTATTACCAAGGTCTTTCGAAAGTGGAAAAATCACTGTTTAAAAAACAATTTTTTCTGACGGAGGCAAAAAAGTTAAAAGCTTTTGAATCGGTATTGGTGAAAGCTGATTTATTACTCTCTATTTCTCCAAATGATACTGATTACTTTTATGCTAAGTATAAAAACGCCAAGTATTTGTCTGCTTTCCATTCAGGAGAAGAAGTAACTGGTAAAATTGGAAAAGGTGCTTTCGCATTATATCACGGTAATTTAGGTGTTGGGGAAAACAATCAAGCATCTTTGTATTTAATTGATGTTTTTTCCAAGTTAGACTATCCTTTGGTTTTGGCAGGAAGTGATCCAAGCAAAGAGTTGATTAAAAAAGTTAGTCAGTCCAAAAATACAAGCTTAAGTGTTAATATTTCTTTTACAGAAATGGAAGCTTTAATAGCAGATGCACATATTAATATTCTTCCAACCTTTCAACCAACTGGAATTAAGTTAAAATTAATTTCAGCTTTGTACAAAGGTAGGTTTTGTGTAGTAAATAAATATATGATTGAAAACACTGGTTTAGAAGAAGCTTGTTATGAGGCAAACACACCCGCTGAGTTTCGAGAAATCCTTATCGAATTAATGGGTCTAGATTTTAAATTAGCTGACTTAGAATTGCGGAATAAAGTGTTGGTTGATAAATTTAACAACTTGGAAAGTGCAGAAAAATTAGTTGATTTGCTTTTTTAGGGTTGTTTTGTTGTGCTTTTTTGATGCGACTAAATCGATTACTAGTAACGATTTACCTTTATTTCAGAATCTATTTACTTTAAATTCGGGCGCTTCTGCTAAATTAATTTCAGTTACGGCTTCGTCTTCGCAACGTAAAGTTCTGGATGGGAAGCGTTGCATCATATCGTAGTCATGCGTAGCCATTAATATTGTTTTGCCGGTGCCGCTTATTTCGAAAAGTAAACGCATAATTTCCTCAGTTGTTTCTGGATCTAGGTTTCCAGTTGGTTCATCTGCTAAAATAATTTCAGGGTCATTTATTAAAGCTCTAGCTATTGCAATTCTTTGCTGTTCCCCACCAGATAATTGATGCGGGAATTTAAAGCCTTTTTCTGCCATTCCAACTTTTTCTAATAATTCAGAGGTTCGCGTTTTTACCTTTTTTTTGTTTTTCCAGCCGGTAGCGCGCATTACGAATTTTAAATTTTCTTCAACGGTTCGGTCGGTAAGTAATTGAAAGTCTTGAAAAACAATTCCTAATTTTCTTCTTAAAGCAAGAATTTTTCTTTTCCGAAGTTTGATTAAGTTTGAGCCAGCGACGGTAGCATTTCCCTCTTTTAGCCTTAATTCACCGTACAATATTTTAAGTAAACTACTTTTTCCACTGCCGGTTTTGCCGATTAAGTACACAAATTCTCCTTTTTGGATAGTTAGTTCGATGTTTTTGAGTACCAATAATTCTCGTTGATAGATATTGATATTACTTATGGATATGCTATTCTCTAGTGAAGTCAAAATTCAAATAAATGGTTTTTATTGAGCATAAAGATCCCAATTTATTTTTCTTGGATGTTTATTTGTACGCAATAGTTTTAACAGAAACGCGTTAACAATTAATCAATTCAGCGCAAACACTACCCTTACACCTTGCTATCTTTATCCTTTAATTTATTATGGGCTAGTTATGTTCCATAGGAAAATATATTTTATGATAGGAATTCGAAAAATTCTAATTGTACTGCTGTTATTTAGTGTTGTATGTTCGTTTGGACAAAAAACGGCTATTTATACAGATAACTATAGAACATATAGTGAAGGTCAAGATCTTTACGATAAAGAAAAATATAGTGCGGCGCAGTATAAATTTAAAGAAGTAGTAAAGCATGTTGACAACAATCAAGATGAAATACGTGTCAACAGTGAATACTACTTTGCTATTTGTGCTTTGGAATTATTTCATAAAGATGCAGAATTTTTGTTGAATCGTTTTGTAACTGAACATCCAGATCATCCGAAAGGTAAGTCCGTATTCTTTCAGTTAGGAAAACACAATTATCGGTTAAAAAAAGTGAAAAAGGTAATCGAGTATTTAACTAAAGTTGATCCTTATGACTTATCTGCGGATGAAAGAATCGAATATTATTTCAAATTAGGATATAGTTACTTCAAACAAAAAGATTTTGTTCTTGCGAAAGTAAACTTCTACGAGATTTTAGAAAAAGATACAGAATATAAAGCTCCAGCAGTTTATTATTATAGTCATATTGCATATTCAGATAAGAACTACCAAACTGCACTCGAAGGCTTTCAGACAATTTCCTGCGAGTCCATGTTTAAATCTATTGCACCTTATTACATCACTCAGATTTATTATAAACAAGAAAAGTATAAAAAGGTAATTGAATATGCTCCAGTTTATATGGATTCGGTCAGCTCTAAAAGAAAATCTGAATTCGCTAAACTAATTGGAGACGCTTATTATTATGAAAAAAAATACAGTGATGCGATTCCTTATTTAATGGAATTTAGAAAAGGAGTTAAGGCTACTCGAGTTGATAATTACCAAATAGGTTTTGCTTATTACGGGATAAAAAGTTTTGAAAATGCAGTTAAATATTTAAGTAGAGCATCTACAAAAAAAGATGCTTTGTCCCAAACAGCATATTACCATATGGCAGAATGCTATTTAAAATTAGAAGAAAAAGATTATGCAAGTAACGCCTTTCGAGCTGCCAGTAAAATGGATTTTGATCCTAATATAAAGGAGAATTCGCTTTTTAATTATGCAAAACTTGCTTACGAATTATCGTACAATCCTTATGATGAAGCGATAAAAGCTTTTCATGAGTACATTGAAATATATCCAAATTCGTCTCAAGCTGAAGAAGCTTATGAGTTTTTAATACGTGTTTACATGACCACAAAAAACTATGAGGATGCTCTGGCTTCGCTAGAAAGAGTAAAAAATAAAGATGATCGAATGAAGGTTGCCTATCAAACGGTAAGTTTTAATAGAGCTGTTCAATTATTTCATAACGGAGAATATGCTAAAGCGATGAAGCAATTCAAAGATGTGAAAAGGTATCCCGTTGATAAAAAAATGAACGCAGAAAGCCTGTTTTGGATTGCTGAATGCAAATATCAGACAGGTGAGTTAGATGAGGCTATTTCTCAGTATGAAGAATTCCGAATGGAACCAGGAGCTGCACTGACAACAGTCTTTCATAAGGCAGATTATAACATAGGTTACGCTTATTTTTTGAAGTCAACTCCTTTCAATTCCGGTAGAAACAAGATGATTTCTTCCGTTGAGAGAAGTGCTTATTTAAACAGCAGTATTGCGTCATTTCGAAATTTCGTTTTATTAGAGGATAGAGTAAAAAAGAAAACTTTGATTGATGCTTTTTTACGGTTGGCAGATTGTTATTTTCTATTGTCCGACGATGCGAAGGCTATTGAATATTTCGATTTGGTTATTCAAAAGGAAGAAGGCGATTTATCTTATGCTTACTTTAAAAAAGCAACTTCTCAAGGTTATATAGAAGATCATGAAGGTAAGGCCATTACGTTGCAAGAGTTAACCGAAAAGTATCCAAATTCTAGCTACCAAATTCTTTCTATTCGAGAATTAGCAGATACCTATAAAGCGCAGGGCGAACATCAAAAAGCTATCGATACGTATGACCAGTTTATTCGTGATTACCCTCAGAATAAATATGTGGCAAGAGCCATTGTAAATGTTGGAAGTGTTTATTTAAGTATGAAAGAATATAATAAAGCTGAGCAGTATTTGGAAAAAGTGCTTTTTGAATATCCCAATGCAACTTCCGAAAATGAATCTGCGGTATTATTAATGAAAGATATTTACAAGGGGAGAGATGATTTAGCGGGATATTATGATTGGCTAGTGGAGCAGGGAAGAGAAGTAGCTGAATCCGAAATAGATTCGGTTTTTTGGGAGCCTGTTCAATATGCTTGGGATCGCGGAGACTGCGCCAATATTATTCTAAAAGGAAAGGAATATAATAGTAAAGTTGAAAATGGAAGGCACAACGCGGATGCGCATTACTATATGGCTCGTTGTATTCATCAAGAAGAAAATTTAGAAGAAGCGCTTTCACACTATAATAAGGTTATTGACAAGGTAAACAATAATAATTATGAATATGCCTTAAAATATGCAGGTAACATCAGTTATTTCCTGGGTGATTATCGTCAAGCCATAGGTGATTATTCAACGCTAGAGAGAGTAGCAGCTTCAGAGGATAATATACGCACCTCGGTTATTGGCCAGATGCGAGGATTTTGGAACTTAAATAATTACCAGTCGGCGATTGCGTATTCTAACAAAACACTATTGTTAAGCAATCTTGATGAATCTTTAGAAATTGAGGCTTCACTGATTCATGGGCTTTCTTTAAAAGAAACAGATAGATTGGATGAAGCATATATTATCCTTATTGCTTTAAGCGAAAACACAAAAAGCATTAAAGGTGCAGAAGCCAAGTATAATGCAGCGGAGATACTATTTGAGCAAGAGAAGAATGATGAGTGCGAAATTACTATTATGGAGTTGGTAAAGCAGAAACCTTCTTACGATTATTGGATAGCTAGTGCAATTATTTTGCTTGGAGATAATTTCATTGTAAAAGAAGATTATTTCAACGCAAAAAGTAGTCTGCAAAGTGTTATAGATAATTATGAAGGAAAAGATCAGGCAGAGATTGTGGCGTTGGCACAATCAAAAATTGATTACATACTTGATTTGGAAAGTCAAAGTGAAAAGTCCATCGAAAAAGACGATGTGGAAATTGATTTTGAAGGTGTAGATGAAAAAGATAAAAAGCTTTTTGAAGATGAATTGGAAGAGGAGAAGCAGAAACAGAACAAAGAACCAAATAACTAGATGATGAAAATAGCATGTATAATATTCGTTGTACTTTTCTCAATTGGTATAAAAGAAGGAGTTTCTCAAGACGGAGATTCTGATGTTTACAGTGGTACCGACTCAGCTGCACGTACAACTGTGAAGTCCAAAAAGATGAGTACGATGCCGCAATCGAAAGATTCAGTAATGGAGATTCCGAAGCTTCAGTATTACCTGGAACCTATTCAGCACAATGTATCATTTGAGGTGCAACAAATTAAGCCGGCAAGATTAAAAATTATTGAGCCTTTAGATAAATTATATTCAGGATACGTCAAAGCAGCAATAGGTATGTACACCACTACTTATTTAGAAGGATATTATAATTCTACGCGTTCTAAAAAAAGAGCATGGGGTGTTGATATGCTTCATCATAGTTCTCTAGGAAATATAAAAGATCTTGGTGTCAACAAATTTAATGATAATCATTTAGGAGGATATTACAAACACTTTTATAAGGAACGCACTTTAGAAGCATCTTTAAATTATGATAGGAATAGTTTTCATTATTATGGGTTTGATGCTACGAATACTTTAATTCCATCGGTATATAGAGAAACTGCAGATACGATAAAGCAGGTCTATGATTTATTGTCGCTTCATACGGAGCTTAAAAGTATGTTAAAGGATAGTGCTAAGCTGAATCATCACATTAGCCTAGATTATAGTTTTTTAAATGGTTTAGCAAAAACCAACGAGCATAATTTTAAGATAGGAGCAAATCTGTTTAAATATATGGACAAAGAGGAAATCGGGGCTGAAGTGATGTTAGATTTTAATGGATTGGAACAAAATATTCCTCTAATGATTTCGGATTCAATTGGAGATTCTCTTTTATCAATAAATACAAATAATACTATTTTTAGGCTAACTCCTTATATTTTCTCCAGAGGCAATAATTGGTCTGTAAAAGCGGGCTTAGGTATTTATGCAAATATTGGGACTGTTGCTAAGTTTCACTTTTACCCTTGTTTAGAGGGTAATTACAGCTTATTTAATGATATTTTTATTCCGTATATTGGAATGACCGGAGGTATTAAGAGAAACACTTTTAATTCTATGCGATTAGAGAATTCGTTTATTCTTGAAAATGCTTCTATTCAAAACACCAATCAAAAGCTAAAGATTTATGGAGGTATCCGCGGTTCAGTTAGCTCAAAAATATCATTTAATTTAGCAATAGGACATGAAGAAATAGAAGGTTTGCCAATTTTTGGAATAGACTCTACTTATTCTTATGGTAATAAGTTTACAGTATTATACGATACCTTATCAAGAACAACAATTAGTGGTCAATTGGCATACCAGAAACTAGAAAAATTAAAGTTATATGGTAAAGGAGAGTACTTCGTCTATGGTTCAGATTTTGTTTGGCATAGACCCGATTTTAAATTAACGCTTTCAGGAACGTATGATTTGGTTGATAAGATATTGGTTCGTGCAAATATATTTGTGGTTGGTAACCGACAAACATATAGTTTTAATGTAATTGAAGGGGTGGAGCCAGAAGAAAATGGTAAATATATTTACAATCTAAAACCATTTGTAGATGCTAATCTAGGTTTTGAATACAGGTACAATAAAAAGTTATCAGCATTTATCAATTTCAACAATTTTGCTGGGAAAAAGTACTATCAGTGGACAGCTTACCCTGTTCAAGGGTTTAACTTGTTAGGAGGGATTACTTTGGCATTTTAGATAGTTTCGCAGTCTATTTTATTTGAAAAAAAGCTGTGAAGTGTAGCTATTCGATTTGGGTCGTGTATAACCTCCTTAAATGTTAATAAGTAGTTTATAATGGCCAAGGAATAATGTGTTTTAAAGTGCGTGAAACCTTATCTTTGATTCAGTCAAAAAACGAGATATAAAGATGAGTGAAGAGAAAAATTATTCAGCGGATAGTATTCAGGCCCTAGAAGGGATGGAGCATGTTAGAATGCGTCCATCGATGTATATTGGTGATGTCGGTTCTAGAGGATTGCATCATTTAGTATATGAAGTAGTTGATAATTCTATTGATGAAGCATTGGCAGGTCATTGTGATAGGGTCGATATCTCAATTCTGGAAGGGAATGGTATTCGAGTAATGGACAATGGACGAGGAATTCCTGTAGGAATTCACCAGAAGGAAGGGGTTTCTGCGTTACAAGTTGTAATGACGAAAATAGGCGCTGGTGGTAAATTCGATAAAGACTCATACAAAGTGTCTGGAGGGTTACACGGTGTTGGTGTTTCTTGTGTGAATGCTCTTTCCAGAGATTTAAAAGCAAGTGTGCATAAAGAGGGTAAAATTTATGTTCAAGAATATAAGCAAGGTAAGGAGCAATATCTGGTAAAAGAAGATGGTACAACCGACCTTAGAGGAACAGAAGTAATATTTTACCCAGATCCAGAAATTTTTGAAGTTTTAGAATATCATTATGACGTTTTGGCTACGCGTATGCGTGAATTATCATTCCTGAATAAAGGGTTGAAAATTGTGATGACGGATGAACGAGAAGAAGCTAAAGATGATCAGGGGAATTCTCCAATTGAGACTTTTTATTCTGAAAGAGGTTTGCCCGAGTTTGTTGAATTCTTAGATGGAACCAGAGAGAAGTTGATACAGAAGGTTGTTAGTGTCGAAGGTGAGAAAAATGGTATACCGGTTGAAGTTGCTTTAATTTATAACAACTCTTATGCTGAAAATATTCATTCTTATGTAAACAATATTAATACGCATGAAGGTGGAACACACCTTTCTGGTTTTAGAAGAGGTTTGACAGGTACGTTAAAAAAGTATGCCGAAAAATCGGGAATGCTTGATAAATTGAAATTTGATGTTTCTGGTGATGATTTTCGCGAAGGATTAACGGCTATCGTTTCTGTTAAAGTACAAGAGCCTCAGTTTGAGGGTCAAACTAAAACAAAATTAGGTAACAGAGAGGTGACTGCTCCGGTTAGTCAAGCAGTAAGTGAAATGTTGAATGATTATTTGGAAGAAAATCCAGATGATGCAAGGCAGATAGTTCAAAAAGTTATTCTTGCTGCAACGGCTCGTCATGCAGCTACCAAGGCAAGAGAAATGGTTCAGCGTAAAAACCCGATGGGTGGTGCTGGATTGCCTGGAAAGCTTTCTGATTGTGCTTCAAAAGACCCTTCAGAATGTGAAGTATACCTTGTAGAGGGAGATTCTGCAGGTGGTACAGCAAAACAAGGAAGAGATAGACATTTTCAAGCAATTATGCCTTTGAGAGGTAAGATATTGAATGTTGAAAAAGCGATGCAACATAAGATCTTCGAAAACGAAGAGATAAAAAATATTTACACGGCTTTAGGAGTAAGAGTAGGAACAGAAGAAGATTCAAGAGCTCTGAATATGGAGAAACTTCGTTATCACAAGGTGATTATCATGTGTGATGCCGATGTTGATGGTAGTCACATTCAAACTTTGATTATGACGTTCTTTTTCCGTTATATGAAAGAACTAATTGAAAATGGGTATTTATATATTGCTACTCCCCCTTTGTATCTAATTAAGAAAGGTAAACAAAGTAATTATGCATGGAATGATGCTGAACGGGATGCTTTTATTCAAGAGATGAAAGGTGCAGGGTCTGATTCAAGTGTTGGCATACAGCGCTATAAAGGTCTTGGAGAGATGAATGCTGAGCAGCTCTGGGATACCACTATGAACCCAGAATTTAGAACACTGCGTCAAGTTACAATTGAAAGTAGTTCTGAAGCTGATAGAATATTTTCTATGCTAATGGGAGATGAGGTTCCACCAAGAAGAGAGTTCATTGAACAGAATGCAAAGTATGCAAATATTGATGCTTAGATTTTAGAATAAGTAATTTAAAAGGGGTGATTCAGTGAATTATCCCTTTTTTATTGAAATTATCTTTATCGGATAATTAATACATGTCCGTAATATTCATGCTGCTGACCAGTGTAAATATCTTTTGCGTTAACTTTCCATGCATAGCTACCTATTGGTAAAGGTTTGTCTTTAATATTACCGTCCCACTTTGCAGTTAAATCAGTTGTTTCAAAAATTAATTCTCCCCATCTGTTAAATATCATTAGAGAGAAATTATCCATAGATACAGCAGCTCCTTGAACATAAAATTCATCATTTAAACCATCTCCATCAGGAGTGAAAGCATTTGGTATGTACAAAGTAAAAATACTGTTTACGATTAGCGTGTTTTGAGTCGTGTCTGTGCATCCATCAGCATTTGTTACAATTAAAGATATTGGATACGTCTCTGGTTCATTCGGAGGAAATATAGCTGTAGGGTTTTCAGTCATTGAGGAAGTTGGGGATGTTTCACTTCCAAAATCCCATTGCCAATTATTTACATCTTCAGAAGACATATTGGTGAAATAAATATCTGTATCAAATATGTTTGTTGGATTTGGACTCAATTGGAAATCTGCGGTTGGATAATCAAATGGACAAATCATTGCAGTATTTATTTCAGATTGAGAGCATCCCTGCGGTGAAGTAACTGTAAGTGAAACATCGTAGCAAATTGGTTGGTTGAATGTGGATTGTACTGCTGTCGTTTGAGAAGATGTGTTTCCATTTCCAAAATCCCAAGAAACAGAACCTATAGATCCAATGTCGGTATTATTGGTGAAAGTAACATCAATTGGATAGCAGCCGTCATTAATGTCACTCGTAAACAAAGGAATGGGTTGAGGATACATATTTATGGTAACGCATTCTGTTACAGGAGTTGTTTCGCAATTGTCACTTATGGTAACACAGTATTCAGTTTGTACTATCGGAGACACTGTTATATCTTCTGTCGTTCCTAATGCTGTCCCTTGGGTACTCCAAGAATAATTGTAAGGTCCACTATTTCCACCTATAGCAGAACTTTCCAATAGATTCTGGTCACCAGAACAAATAGAGTCTATTCCGCTAGCGGTTACTATAATTGGAGGGTTTATATTAACACAAATTGTTTCAATAGGTGATGAACAGCCATTTGCATCCGTTACGAACACATCATAACATGCTGAAATAGCTGGGGTAAAAGTAAAAGGTCCATTCCCTGTAAGTCCTTGAGACCATGTTTCATCGTAGGGAGGTCCAAAACCACCAGTTGCGTTAACAAATAAATTTAACTGGCCGTTTTCACAGATAATAGTGTCGTTAGGAACGCTCAATCCAAATGGTGCTCCCACAGAAATATCAATGAATGCAGTGTCAGAACAACCTGAAGTTCCAACAACATAGGCATAAATGTCGGTAATGTTTGAAGCTGGATTATATATATTAGATGCGGCTAGTAAGTTCCCATCTAACCAAGTACCGCCAATATCAGGGTTTCCTCCTAATAAAGTAAACATGTCTACAACAGGGTTCGTTGAGCAATATACTGCAGCTGCATCAGTACCAGCCGAATTTGAGTTGCTAACATTAATTGTAACTTGGTCAACAGAAAAACACAATGGATGTCCAGTAGGAAATACAGTTAATGTATAAGTCATTTGTCCGCTAATTGTCGCTTCCGGTTCAGCAATGTTTGGGTTTGTTAAACCAGTTGTGGGACTCCACGAGTACGTGTAAGATGTTGTATTCCCATAAATAGATGTAAAAGCAGATCCAATTGTAGGGTTTGGACCATCTGAGAATATTTGATTCCCGTTACAGTCTGTAAAGGTATAAATTACTTCACTGTCATATGTTCCAGAATTAAATATGACTTCCCAAGAATCTCCATCATTCAGAGTAAATGTATATGATGCATTTGTTCCAGCCGTCATTCCATAGTTTGTTGAAACACCGTTTATAATTAAATCTATGGATGCTCCATTCCATCCATCTCCAAATGTGTCTTCGAGGTCTATCGTAAAGTCGCATGCGGGGAGGGGTGGAGGCGTATTTGCTACTCCTCCTTGCAATTGAATGGTTGCCCCATTGCAAACAGTAGAGTCAGGTCCTGCATCAGCTACTGGGGTTGGTTCTATCACCAAAGTAATTGAGGTGTCATTAGAGCATCCGTGCTCATCTATTACAGTGTAAGTATAATCATAGGAACCAATTGCTAATGGCGTAATTGTGATTTCATTTCCATCACCGGATGTATTGGTAATATTAGGTCCTGACCAAAATGATGAATCGGACTGAATTCCGATTTCAGGAGTGAATGATGTTAGAGGGGGAAATAAACTGGGGTCTAAATTAATTCCCCAACTAAATACAAATCCATCATCTGCACCCCATAAGTCGCAAAATTCAATTTCCCAAGTTCCGTTCAAGTCACATCCAACTAATGAATTCATTGGGTTTAAACTTTCATAAGTTCCGGCTATTAATGAATTTGAACTACTGCTATTTACAACGGTATTTGTTGTAGCATTATCTTCCCAGGTGCCATTAGTTGCAGTTGGGCTCCAACAATAATCCCATCCCGTTCCGGCTAAATTAGGGTCATCAATTTGATTTGGATCTCCTAGGTTGGTTCCTCCACCGTTTTGTTGATGTAAAATTACACTCTGTCCTGAGGGACAGTATAGCGATATAACTAAGTCTCCCATGAATGAATGCTCAAAGTTTATACAAATATCCAATAAGTCATTTATGTTAGTTAAGGTTTGTCCTGGATTAAAAGCTTCAAATGTAAGCCCGGTAGAAAAGCACTGTCCAACTTGATCGGGGACATATTGAGGTCCACCTAAATTACCATCAGGAACCGCTGCCCAAGTCTGAGCGTATTGCTCTGGATGAGCTGTCATTACTGCAGTTTCTCCAAGGCAAATAGTAGTGTCAAACTCCATAGGGTTAAATATTGGATCCGGGGCAACCCACACATTTAAGCTTGTTAAGTTAGAATTTATACAACCATTGTCATCAATTACATATAATTGAACAACGTAAGCCCCTTCATCATTAAAAACATAGTTTGCATTGGCTCCACTAGTGCTATCAATGGTACCGTCGTCAAAATCCCAATGGTAATCAACAATGTTAAATGTACCTTGGGCAAAAGAGGCTGATCCATCAAAGCTTACTGATTCTCCTTTACATATTCGTGCAATTGTATCAGGAAATGTTGACGCCAGAGCCACGGGTCTTTGGCATGGGGTAGAACAAGTTATTGCAGCTGCAAAAGTTCCTGTTCCAATATCATTTGAAGTGAATACAAGAGTCAAACATCCAGAAGTGTTAAGTGATGTGCAAGTAACTACAGTTCCTTGAAGTTGGCCATTACTATATGTTCCTAGGGTTGAAGCAGTAATGTTGTCACCATCATAAATAGTTATGTTGTCAATGTTGTTTCCGGGATTTGCCGTGTTTGTATTGTCAAGAGCAAAATTTAAAAAGTCCAATGTAATAATATCATTAGCATTATCAGGGCAAATAGTTATGGTGAAAGATTCGTTGTTTCCATATCCATTTCCGCCTTGCCCACCAGTGTCAAAAAGTGTTCCTGAGCAGGTTGAAATGTTTCCGTCAGCAATGGAAAAATCTTGAGCCAATAAATAAGCTGGCAGAATAAATAATATGAATAGGATAGATATATGTTTCATCTTTCTCGTAATTGATTTAAAACAAACCACTAAATTTTGCAAGAGTTGCTTCAATATTACTTACCATAAATCTTAATTTAAGGGTTGAAATTAAGTTAATTTATTCTAATTTGTTGATATAGAGTGTTTAGTTTGTTTTTTGAAATTACATAGGATTCCAATAATACACTTAATGATTTGATTGCCGGTTGACAAAAGTAGCACAAAATAACTGGTGTGGATGGTGTTCTACTTTAAGAACTCTATCTAAACAATGTGACATTTCCACTTTGAAAAATGGGCTGGCCATTTTTTAAGGTTGCATCCATCCGATATACATAAACGCCCGTATTCAGATGCTTCCCTTTATAGGTTCCATCCCATCCGTTATCCATATCGTATGATTCAAAGACCAAATTTCCCCATTTGTCAAAAACCATAAAATGAATTAGTGAAACTCCTCCCCCTCGAACATACAACACATCATTGTTGTTGTCATTATTAGGTGAAAATCCATTTGGAATGAATAAAGGGTTGTACTCTACGGTGATACTTATTGAGTCAATAGCCTTACAACCAAGAGAATCAAAAACCTCTATATAATAAGTAATATCTTCTCCAGGAGTAGATATTACGGAGCTGGAAAATGTGCTGTCCAAATAAATACTAGGAGTCCATATATAAGATTCTCCTCCCGAAGTCCAAAGTGGAATTTGTTGATCTACCGTTATGGATGTGTCGTTTGATGAGATAGGAACAGGAATAGAAGCATATATTATAACCGTTGCAGTATCCATGCAGCCTTGGTTTCCGATGATATATTGGAATGTGTCAGCAACCAAATTAGATGGGTCTACAATATCTGTGATGATTGTTGAACCATTGTACCAAGTTCCTCCAATATCTAAAGAGTCACCTAGATAATCATAAAGGTATAGTCCAGTGCCAGATTGGCAAACTTTTGCAGTTGAGTCTTGTCCCGCAGAAGGATCGTTTATATTAACTGTAACTGTATCTGTCGTCACGCAAAGAGGATGTCCAGTTGGGTAAATACTCAAAACGTATGTGGTTTGTCCGCTAATAGATGATATAGGGTCAATAATAGTGGCATCCGTTAAACCTGTTGAAGGGTCCCAACCATACGTATAGCTCACCGGGTTACCATATGTAGAAGTAAAAGCAGCACCAACCAGTGGATTGGGGCCATCCGTGAATATCTGATTTCCATTACAGTCCGTAAAAGTGTAAATAATTTCATTGTCAAATGTTCCGGAATTAAATACTATGTTCCAAGTATCTCCGTCATTAAGGGTAAACGTATAAGCTGCATTTGATCCATTGAGCATTCCGTAATTTGTTAATACTCCGTTTATGATTACATCAATAGATGCTCCATTCCAACCATCTCCAAAGGTGTCTACCATGTCTATTGTAAATACACAAGGAGGAGAAGGGGGTGGGGTATTTAATATTTCTCCCGTTAATTGAACTTGTTGACCTGTACATGCGCTTGTGTCATTTCCAGCAAAAACCTCTGGACCTGGCTCTACAACGAGAGTAATAGTTGTATCTGAAACACATCCATGGTCACTCGTAATAGAAAATGTATAATCATAGCTCCCCGGAGCAGTATGAGCAACTATAATTTCGTTTCCATCGCTAGATGTATTTATTATATTGGGGCCATTCCAACTGGAAGAATCTTGATCGGTTCCAATTGATGGGGTAAAAGAAGTTAAAGGAGGAAATAGACTTGGATCGAAATTAATACCCCAACTAAAAACGAAACCGTCATCAGCTCCCCATAAATCGCAAAATTCGATTTCCCATGTTCCGTTGAGGTCACATCCAACTAGCGCGTTCATTGGATTGATACTTTCATAAGTTCCAGGAATTAAAGATGTCGATCCACTACTGTTTACAACTGTATTAGTTGTAGAGTTGTCTACCCATGTCCCATTAGAGGCGGCTGGACTCCAACAATAGTCCCATCCTACACCAGGAAATTGAGCGCCATCCATCTGGTCTGGGTCACCCAGATTTGTTCCACCACCACCTTGTTGATGCAGAACCACATTTTGCCCTGTAGGGCAGGTTAATGAAATTACCAAATCTCCCATAAATGAATGCTCAAAATTTACACATACATCTAGAAAATCATTAATGTTTCCAAGGGTTTGGCCAGGAGTGAATGCTGTGAAATCTAAAGTAGTCGTAAAGCATTGTCCTACTTGATCCGGCACATATTGAGGTCCTCCCAAGTTTCCATTTGGAACAGCGGTCCATGTTTGTGAATATTGCTCAGGGTGAGCTGTCATTGTAACGGTTTCTCCTATGCACATACTCGTGTCATATTCTATTGGGTTAAATACGGGTGGAGGAGCAACCCAAATACTTAAATCAGTTAAATTAGAGTTGATACATCCATTATCATCAATTACGCGCAGTTGTACATTAAACACACCTGGGTCATTAAATGTGTAGCTTGTATTTGCGCCGCTTAAACTATCAATTGTGCCGTCATCAAAATCCCAATGGTAATCCACAATGTTAAATCCAGTTTGTGCATACGATGAAGACCCGTCAAAGCTAACAGATTCACCTATGCAAATTTTAGCAATTGTATCTGGATTTGATATTGCTTGTGCAAATGGTCTTTGACAAGGCGTAGCGCAAGTAATTGAGGCAGCAAATACTCCCGTTCCAACATCATTTGAAGTAAATACAAGGGTGATACATCCAGTAGTGTTAAGTGATGTACATGTGACAATTGTTCCTTGTAGTTGATTGCCTGTGTATGTTCCTAATGTTGTTGCACCCGTATTATCACCATCATAGATAATTATATTATCAATATTATTTGCTGGAGGAATAGCTGTGTTGGTATTGTCTAAGGCAAAATTGATGAAATCTAGCGTAATCACATCATTGGCATTGTCTGGGCAAATTGTAACCGTATAGCTTTCATTATTTGAATATCCAGTACCACCAGTCCCTCCAGAGTCAAATAAAGTTCCTAAACAAGTTGCAATGTCTCCATCAGTAATGGAAAAATCTTGTGCCTTAAATTGCCATGGAAATATTAATAACAGAATTATAAGTGCGTGTCTCATAATTTAGTTTCCTTAGCTTTTTCAATGAAATATTCTCGTGAATAGAAAACAATTATTTTTCCAGTTTCTCCTAGTTTATAAACTGTGGGATATTTATCTTTAATTTTAATTTCGTAAAGAAGTGGATTGAAATTTTCTATTCGGAAATTTTGCCCATCATCAAATAAATTGCTGCCAGTGCCCTTAAAGGGAACAGTTCTGAAATCCTTTAAATCTGATAAGTCTTTAAAAGAAACATCTTGAACATACCACGAGTGATCAATGAAGTCCATTAAATGATTATATTTTTCCAGATTATTTGAAAATAAATCATGCGCTTTTTCAGCTCCTAAAGACTCAATTATCTTTGGGCTTATATTTTGACCAAAAGAATTGTAAGCAATCACCAAGGCGAAGAGTAATATATTTAATTTCATTAACTATAATTTTCTGGAGTTTTGTGCACCATTTGTTACGTGCATATTCCCTTGATTGAATAATGTTCCATAGGTGTCATTAAACTGTAGAGAAAATTCAAATCCACCCATTCCTCCATTAAAGTTTTGCAATTTCCCAATACTATAATCATAAGACATACCTATAATAATATCAGAAACCTTAATTACTATTCCAGGTATAATTGCATCTGTATTTCTATAATGCATAGTCATACCAACATATGCTTCCTTAATGAATCCAGTATATTTCGTGTCCGACTTGAGATAAAATAGAAATGCACTACCTATTGAATATTCAATATGAGGACCCTGCATTAAAAACATTCCTGAAGGAGCAACTCCTATGTGCTTTTCGCCAATTGCAAAAAGACTTTTAAAATGCGCATTGTGCTTAAAGTATTGTTTGTCTGAATTGTTCATCAAAGATAAAGATGGTCTAGTGATATTAACTAAACTGTATCCAATTTGAAAACTACCTTTGTCAATACCGGTTAGATTTTCTTCTCTAGAAAAATGTTTCCATAAAAGGCCAACTCCCATATTAAAAAACACATTACTATTCCCGGAAAAATTTTCATTAGAGGGTAAAGTAGGGTCATAGGAAGTTCCATTATATTGGCTGTCCCATTGAATTGCGTTTGTATTGTATGATTGTTGATTATAGGTTCCTTGAATTCCCACACTTCCTTTATTGTAATAATCTAAGTCAACATGACCAGCAATAGTGAGCCCTACATTAAGTGTGCTCAGTTTGGCATCACCTTCAGTGTTGTTGTAGAAATGTAATCCAGTTGCAAATAACCCACTTGCTCTTTTCATTTTATGGGAAAATATAGGGGCATCAGCAGATGCGTACATAGTGGAATAAACATTTCCAGTTGTAGTATGCTGCGAGTGGTACAATAAATTCGCTCTATTGTATCCTCTGCCCATGCCTGTGTTTGCAGGGTTCTGAATCAACGGCGTACTGTTGAACTGAGAAAACTCAGTGTCCTGCGCATGCCCTGTAAATATTGCCAATATCGTTATTGAAAGTAGGTATATTCTCATATCTATCTAAACAATGTTATGTTCCCAGATTCCATTAGCGTTTCTCCATTTTTCAATGTAGCATCCATTCTATATACATAAACTCCAGTATTTACAGGTTTCCCATTAAAGGTTCCATCCCAACCTTGTTCAATGTCTAATGTCTCAAAAACCAGATTACCCCATTTATCAAATATATGCATTTGAATAGATTCAAGACCAGCACCTCTGACAAAAAGAATGTCATTTTCATTATCGTTATTTGGAGAGAATCCGTTTGGAATAAAAAGTGGATAGTAAATAACAGTTACCTCTATTGTGTCTTCAACACTGCAGCCCAAAGAGTCTGTGACTGTAATAATGTAGGTGATATCATTTCCGGGTGTAGAAATAGGGTTTTCGCAATCTGAACAGTCTAGGTAAGTGTCTGGAGTCCAAATATAGCTGGATCCTCCTGATGACCAAAGAGGTACTTCTTGTTCAACAGAAATAGTAGTGTCATTAGAGGAAACTGCAGTGGGTAACTGCAGGCTTATGCCAATAGTTGCTGTATCCCTTTTCATACAAACAATATCGGAAACTTCAACATAGTACGTCCCAGTACACGCTGAAAATAGCGTATCATTGAAAGCTCCAATAATTGGATTGTCGTTTTCATCAAACCATTGGATGTTGACTGGAGGATGAGAGTTTGCTGTATCAACTACAACCATTCCTGAGCAGTCCGCTTGACAATTAACGGAATCACCAGTAGTTGATATAGTTATGTCACAGCACAATGGACCTGGATTGACCGTTAATATTATTTGATCTGAGCAACCTGTATCATCTGTAATGTCAACTGTATAATTTCCTGAGGGTAAATTTGAGAAAATTCCATTGGTGTTATTACTTGAGGTAGGGCCAGTTAAAGTAAAAGCAAATGGCGCTGTACCGCCAGGTGTGTCAATAGTGATGCTTGCAGTATCGTCCCCAAAACATTGCTCTTCTATAACTGTTGCTGAAGCATTGATTGCAGGAATAACAGTAACCACAGCAGTGTCGTTTGCGAAGGTTCCGTCAGCAAATTCTATGACTACAGGGTAGCTTGTTGTTGTAGATGGATTTACATAAGCCGTATCTCCAGAAGCATTGGTTGTAATAAATCCAAATGTTGCTATTTCCCAAACATATGCTACTCCGTCGAGCGCTGATATTGTCGCCGTATCACCTTCACATATTGTTGCATCAATTGCTCCACCACAAGTTGTTCCTGCTGTTCCAAAGAAATTAAGAGGAATGTTGGTGTTTGCTCCTCCGTAGTTCGACAAACAAATCATAAATTGATCCCCTGCATTAACATTAAGTTCATTTTCAAAATCTCCTTGACTGGCACCAATAGGTAAAATATTTGCCATTCCGGTTAGGCCACTGCAGGCCCCATTCCAATTACACGCAACTGGAGGAAGCACATTATTAAATATATCGTCGCATGTATTAGCATCGTATGGCCACATAATCCAGTCAAAACAGCCAGGTGAAGCTAAATCGCCCATGCTAAACTCTAGTGTTCCCGGGGACGTTACAGTAATTAAAAGCCATGTACTATTTAATTCTCCAGAAAGCAAACATCCGCTGTTTCCAGGGGTTGCATTTGGATTGGAACTAGGATTTGTAATGGTTCCTGATTGAAATTCTTCGATAGCGCCAAAACCATTTGGGGTTACAGCAAATGAGGGATTGGTGCATGCTTCAATTGAATTGTCACAATCTCCCCATTGGGAATAGCTGTCATTAGTAATAGCTAAGACAACGAATATAAGTAGTGTATGTATGTAGTATTTCATAACTATTCGCAGTCCATTTTTTGATCAATTACTTTGTCTGTACCGAATTTACCTTCTCTGAAACATTTGATTTCAACCCCTAAATCCTCCATCCATGTTTCAAATCTGACTCTGTCTAAACCACTTGTAGATTCATAAATGCATAAATATTTTTTACTAACCAGGTCGGCTCTAGAAATTTCAACTCCTTGCTGACTACGCATAAATTCATCTATTTCCAATACTTTTTCTCTTGAATCGACATTTGTCATCATGAATTGAACAAATTTACTTTCAGACGTTTGAGCTGATAAATCCTTTACAGGTAAAGAGAGTAAGAGTAAAATTGTTGGATACAGTATGTTCATTAGGTAAAGATATTTTATTTTTATTAACTCTTGATGTTCAGGTTAATATATATTAACGATTATCAGACGATATAAATTCAAGATTGTTGCAGCTAATCATCTGAAATATTCTAGATTCATACTTTAATATTTAGTTTAGGGTTACAATATTAGTGGCTTATTTATCGAACAAAGAGTAATCCAATTTATTGCAGTCCATTAGCACAGCTTTTTTAGTTTTCCGACTTTGTAGTTGGTTGTCTATCCAACCATTACTTAGAGAAATTGCCTCCAAATACAATCTAATATAAGCAAAGAAATCTTCTGAAATAAGATAAATAAATTTCGTAAAACAGACTTTTCAGGGATAGTAGATATCAGAATTTAGAAAGTTAGTTATTTTTCGTTTTTACTTTCTTTCCTGTTGAAATATTAACAGTTTGCTTCGTGCAATGTGGTTGAACAAGATTTGAGTGAAAGTCATTCCAACGGCATTACATAATAGGTTATTATTTTTTATTTCAACAATAGTATTACTCCTTTGTATTGTTCGGTTTGACCCTTTTCGTTTGTAAGTTTTACAACCCAAACGTAACTGCCTTCTTTGCATTTTGTGCCTAACTTTTGATTCGATCCATCCCATGGTTGGTCAATGTTTTTAGTGTCGTATATCAAACCTTCAGTTTGACTGTAAATTGTCATTGTGAAACTTCCATTTAAACGATTTAGAGCAGCAGGTAAGAAATAATCATTTAGGCCATCTCCGTTTGGAGTAAAAGAGTTAGGTGCCAAGAGGTTATAGTCTTCATTGACTATGATTTCCTTGTTCATCGTATTATTACATTGTTCGTTATTTGTTGCAGTTAATGTTACAAGATACTGGCCCTTATTTCTATAGGTGTGAATTGGGCCTTTCTCATTTGAAATTGTGCCATCACCAAAATCCCAAGTCCAATTAACAGCTTTTTCCGTCAAGTTAATAAGGGAAGTGTAAGGAATTCCATTTTCTTCATTCATTTCCCATTCAAATTCAATAATTGGTTTAGGGTAAACAGTTAATAGTTGATCATTAGATCTGTTCATAACGGAATTATCTTTTTTAGATCTTACAATTAAACTTACTTTATAACTTCCAGCTTTATTAAATGTATGTGATGGGTTTTCTTTTTTACTGTAATTCCCATCGTCAAAACTCCACAAGTATTCAACATTGTTTTGTTTTTCGGCTACAAAATCAATAGTTGTTCCTTCGCAGCAATCAAAGGAGCTCATATGAAAATCGGCTTTTTCAAGGATTACAATTTCCTCAGGAATAATATTACCTTCTTCTGAAGATTCATCATCAAGAGGTATAAATCCGTTCTCTTCAGAAATGGTGGAGTCTTCTAAATTTTGGGATTTAACCTCTTTTGTATCTGATGCTTTGGTTTCACTAGTATTCTTTTTGATTTCTTCTTTACGGTTTGTTTTTTCTTTATTGCTAATTTCTTTGTCAGCTTTAATAAAAACTTCTTTTATTTCGTTGTGCTCTTTCTCAGTCAATGCGACAGCTTCAGACTCTTTTTTCCGCTCGGATATTTGATTTTCTTGTGGAGTTATTACAAGCGGAGTTGGTTCAGTAACAGTTTTAAGCGTGGATACAAAATATGCCAATACTAAAACAGCAGCTACTGAAGCAGCTATAAACCAAGGAGAAGAATAAAATGGTCTATTCACTTGGTCTAACTTGTTGTTTAATTTATTCCAATCATTCGAATCATAAACTGCCCTTTGCTTATCCAAAGAGGATTTAATAAGTGATTCAAAATTGTCTAATTGATTATTTTTCATAATCTATTTAATTTCTCAGTAAGCATTATCTTCATGTTTGCCTTTGCTTTTGCTAAGTTGGATTTAGAAGTTCCGATATTAATTTCTAATTCGTCAGCTATCTCTTGGTGAGTATAACCTTCCATAACATATAAATTGAACACTGTTTGATAGCCTGGAGATAAGTTTTGCATAGCTTCGACAATATCATTTATTGAAAGTTCTGAATATTCAGATTCATTTTCAATATCTTCCCAATCTTTTTCATCCTTTATTCGAGATTCATCGTCAATAAAAACTTCTTTTTTGTTTTTACGATATCCATCAATAGCTGTGTTCACGATAATTCGTCTTACCCAACCTTCGAAGGATCCCCCGGTATTGTATTGTTCAATTTTTTCAAAGACCTTGATGAAACCATCCTGCAACATGTCTTTTGCTTCGTCTGTGCTGCGCGCGTATCTGCAACAGACAGGGAGCATTTTACTGTAAAGCAATTCATATATCTTTTGTTGGGAAGATCTGCGTTTGGCTTTACAACCATCTACAATTCTTTCCAGCTCTCTCTGCTCTAGTTTCATCTTAATTCTTACTTATGACGATTTTGTTAATGCATGGTTGCCATTTGGCATATTAGTTTTTTTATTTGGCTATGAAAATGTTAAATAATTGTTTGCTGAATAAAAAATGGGATACACAATAATAATATAGAAAACCAGAAAAACAATGGTTAAACCGGTTTACTTTTATTAGTTTTGAAGCCGAATATAGGTGGTGAACTAAAAAAACAAAATAGATTAAATATGAAAGTAACAGTTGTAGGAGCAGGAGCAGTTGGCGCAAGTTGTGCTGAATATATTGCAATTAAAGATTTTGCATCCGAGGTAGTATTGGTCGATATTAAAGAAGGTTATGCAGAAGGTAAGGCAATGGATCTCATGCAAACAGCCTCCTTAAATGGATTTGATACAAAAATTAGTGGAAGTACGAGTGACTATTCAAAAACTGCAGGTAGTGATGTTGCGGTTATAACGAGTGGTATCCCTAGAAAACCAGGTATGACTAGAGAAGAGCTAATAGGTATCAACGCAGGTATTGTTAGGTCTGTATCCTCCAGTTTAATAGAACATTCTCCCAATGTAATTATTATTGTTGTAAGTAATCCAATGGATACTATGGCATACTTAGTGCATAAATCTACTAATTTACCTAAGAATAGAATAATTGGAATGGGTGGAGCTTTAGATAGCGCGCGCTTCAAATATAGGTTAAGTGAGGCATTGGGTTGCCCAGCTTCTGATGTTAACGGAATGGTGATAGGTGGACATAGCGACAAAGGAATGTTGCCTTTGATTGAAAAAGCTGTTAGGAACAGTGTTCCTGTTTCTGAGTTCTTATCTGAGGAAAGAATGACGCAAGTAGTTGAAGATACAAAAGTGGGAGGTGCTACATTGACAGGTTTGCTAGGTACAAGTGCGTGGTATGCTCCTGGAGCTGCGGTATCTGCTATGGTTCAAGCAATTGGTTGTGATCAGAAAAAAATGTTTCCTTGTTCTGCTTTATTAGAAGGAGAATTTGGGTTAAACGATATCTCAATTGGTGTTCCTTGTGTATTAGGAGCTAATGGTATTGAGGAGATCGTTGAAATAGAGTTGAATGATTCTGAAAAAGCAAAATTAATGGAAAGTGCTGAAGGTGTCAGAAAGACAAATGGTCTTTTAGAGGTGAATGCTTAAAAAGTAAAACGATTAATGAATAAAAAAGGGGTTAACAATTATGTCAACCCCTTTTTTATTGGTCAGAATAAATTATGTTATTGTTAAAATGGATCCTCTTCGTTAAAATCAATAACAATGTGCTGTTCGCCAAACTTACTGGCTATGTTGACGGATGCGCCCGCTTCTTTTAGAATGCTGTCCGCAAGAAAAGAACAGTAGAAATAATAATTACCTCTTTTTAGGTCCTCAAATACAGCATCCCCTGTATTGTCAGCTGCAACTGTGTTTCCATAGACTGCCGTTGTTCCCGGAAAGGATGTTGCATTGTACATAACGTGAACATCTGCATTTGGAATATTTACGTTACCGTTTATTATTTTTACAGTAATTTGCGCTTTTCCTCCAGTTCCTGCGGTGTGTTTTCTGCAGCCAGAAACAACTGCGGTAAAAATAAAGATGGTTAAGATGAGTAAAGTAGATTTCACGGTACAATTTTAATTAAGTACAAACAATACAGACAAAGATAGGTTAAATTCTGTTAATCATATAAATAGGTTGTAAGTTGAGTGATGAATTATTGCCTTTCATAATACAGGTTTATCTGAGGTATGCTTTAAGATTTAAAGGTAAAAAGAGGTGATAAGGCAAATCTAACTTACTCTTAACGATTTGCTAATCATTAATATACGTGTATTTGGACTGGTTTAGAGAAAAATATATAACACATAAATCATATGAAAGTGAAATAATGTTGCTAATCATATTATGAAATTATATATTTGCAGCCCTAAATTTTAATGGGACTTAATTAAATAATATAAAAAATGCGAAATAAAAGCGCGATTGGGGTATTTACACTGTTACTAGTTATAGCTTGTGTTTATCAACTATCATTTACATTTTTCACAAAAGGAGTTGAGAATGAGGCCTTAGTTGAGGCAAAGAGTCAATGGGATATAGTGCAATTAAGTGGAGACACTGAAGTTGCTCTGGGAGTTGATACAGTTTATGTAGATGGAGGAAAGGAGGATGTACTGAATTATTATGAAGGAAAGTATATTTCGGACCATAGTGGTGATGAGATATATCCGTTTTTTGGAATTTCTTACCAGAAATGTAAGGATCAGGAGTTGGGTCTTGGTTTAGATTTACAAGGAGGAATGAGTGTTACTTTGGAAGTTTCTATTCCAGAGTTGTTGAAAAATCTTGCAGGAAATTCGCCAAAAGCATCTTTTAAAGAGCCATTTAAGGAGGCAATGACTAATTATGGTAAGGGAGTAAGCGCGGATTTTGTTGAGCTATTTTTCTTAGCATATGACAATAGTCAATGGAAGGGTGAAACAATCAGGTATTTCAACGTAGCTAATCAGGCTTACTTTCCTGCAGATATGACCAATTTGGAGATTAAAGAAAAATTAATTGCATTATCGAAAGAAGCAATTGACAAGACCCAAAGAATTATTGAGGCAAGAATTAACAAGTTTGGGGTAAGTCAACCAAATATTCAAAAGCAACCCTTATCTGGTCGTTTGCATATTGAACTAGCGGGAGCTAAGGATATAAATCGGGTAAGAAATTTATTGCAATCAACGGCAAGTCTGCAGTTTTTAAATGCTTATCATAAAAATCTTAGAGGGGAGTTCATTAAATTAAATAATTCATTGAAGAAGTTAGCTGCATCGGATGTTGTTGAAGATTCTTTGGGAGATATAGCCGAACTTCCGGTCGGATATGAGGTTTTAACAGACAGTATTGCTGATTTATTAACGGGTAATGATAAAGTGGTTTATGATTCATTGAGTAAAATAAATGCAAATAATCAGTTAATCGAAGCTCAGCAACTTGCTGACGAAAAAGCTGATTCAGATAGTTTAGACTTAGTTGCTAAGACGGGCCCTTTATTCAGTAAGTTTACTTTTACACAGCAAAATATTGGTCCTAAATTGGGTTATGCGAAAGGGCTTGATACTGCTGCGGTTACAGTTATGTTAAACGATCCTGTCATGGCTAGTCTAGTGCCTTCAAATGTTTCATTTCTTTGGACAAGTGAAGAGGAAAGTCAAGGTGGTGACGTTATGGCATATTCATTAATTGCTGTTCAAACAGATGGTGATTATGCAATTACTGGCGAGGATATAAAAGACGCATTCCAAGATTATAACCAAGAGAATAAGCCGTCGGTTACGGTTCAAATGAAGTCTTATGGTGCTGGAGTTTGGAAAGATTGGACAACAGCTAAAGTAGGAAGCGCAATTGCAATCATATTGGATAATCAAGTTTTTTCTTATCCATATATTAATGAAGCTATTCCAAATGGAAGTACTATCATTAGTGGGAACTTTACAATAGAGGAAGCTCAAGATTTAGCAAATATTTTGAAAGCAGGATCATTACCAGCGCCAGCATTGATTGTTGATGAGGCAATAGTTGGGCCTTCGTTAGGAGCTGAAAATATTAATTCGGGAATGTGGTCGTTCGTTATTGCGTTGATAATGGTGTTGCTTTACATGGCCTTCTATTATAGTAAAGCTGGTATTGTTGCTTCAGTTGCTCTTATTGCAAATATATTTTTTATTTTAGGTACATTAGCTTCCATGGGCGCGGCTTTAACGCTTCCAGGGATTGCTGGTTTAGTCCTTACAATAGGTATGTCTGTTGATGCTAATGTGCTTATTTATGAAAGAATACGTGAAGAGTTAAGGGCTGGTAAAGGAATTAAGTTAGCTGTTGCTGACGGTTACAAACATGCTTATTCAGCAATATTAGATGCTAATATTACATCATTGATTACTGCAATTGTGCTTGCTTATTTTGGTTCTGGGCCAATCCAAGGGTTTGCAACAATATTAATTATAGGGGTTTTCACTTCCTTATTCTCTTCCATATTTGTTACAAGGTTGATTTTTACTTTCATGCTTGATAAGAAGTGGAATGTTTCATTTTCAAACAAATTGACTGCTAATTTATTCACTGATACATCAATTGGTTTTATAAAGAAAAGGAAATTTTTCTACGTAATTTCTGCCATGGTTATTATTGGAGGTATCGTTTCTTTAGTTTCGCGAGGGCTAGATGGTGGTGTTGAGTTTACAGGTGGTAGAACTTACAGAGTTGAATTTACTGAAATGCCGGGACAAGGTCAGGAAGATTTAAGGGGTGCAATTGCATCTTATTCAATTAACGCGGAGGGAATTGAGGTTTCACCTTTAGTGAAGACGGTAAATAATAAAACTACCAGTTATGAGATCACTACCAAATACTTGTACGAGGATAAGAGCCAAAATTCGACAAGGCGAGTAGATTCTGTTCTTACTTTGGCATTTAATCAATTTGAATTTGAACAAGGTGAAATAGAAGGAGCAACAGGGAAAACATTTGAGATTACCAATCAACGTAGTGTTGATGCACAAATTTCAAGTGAATTAATTACAAGTTCAGTAAGAGCGATTATATTCTCATTAATAGCAATATTTTTATATATCGCGTTCCGTTTCAAAAGATGGCAGTGGGGATTAGGAGCATTATTAGCAATGTTTCATGATGTTCTGGTTGTTCTTGGGTTGTTCTCTATGTTATATGGTATTGTGCCTTTTTCTATGGAAATAGACCAAGCTTTTATTGCTGCAATATTAACTGTTGTTGGGTATTCAATTAATGATACAGTTGTCGTGTTTGATAGGATTCGTGAATACATTGGGATTCATAAAAGGGATGATGCGAAAACAGTTGTTAATAATGCACTGAATAGTACTTTGAGTAGAACTATAAATACTTCTTTAAGTACATTCTTAGTGTTGTTAATTATATTCTTATTTGGGGGAGAGTCAATTAAAGGTTTCTCATTTGCATTAATGATTGGTGTTGTAGTTGGTACATATTCGTCTTTGTGTATTGCGTCACCTTCGGTTGTTGATTTAACAAAATCAATAATGCCTGTTAATACAGATAAGAAGTAGGGGTACGTATTAAAATAATTTAAAAAAGCCTTTTCAGATTCTGGAGGGGCTTTTTTTGTATTTTTGAAATTCTAATGTCATTGTTATTTTTAAATAGTATTAGCGGAGGCGAAATTATCATTGTTTTACTGATAGTTTTGATGTTTTTTGGGTCAGAAAGTATTCCGAAAATTGCGAGAACTATGGGGCGAACTGTGCGCCGATTTAAAGATGCAACACAGGATATTCAGCGAGAGATTGGTGATTCTGCTAAAGATTCAGTTAAAGAGATTAAGAGTTTTGAGAGCGAAATCAAAGACTCAATCGAAAATAAATAATAATTGGAATTTTTATTACTCATATTAGGTCTTTCAGTTTTAGTTGCAGGCGGTGAATTTTTAGTAAAAGGAGCTGTTGGAATTGCAACAAATTTAGAAATTTCTCCTTTGGTTATCGGAATGACAGTTGTGTCATTTGGAACTTCTGCACCAGAGTTGTTGGTGAGTTTGCAGGCAGCCACTGAAGGGAGTCCTGAAATAGCAGTTGGAAATGTGATTGGTTCCAATATCGCCAACCTAGCATTAGTCTTGGGAGTTACTGTTTTAATCTTTCCAATAATTGTGGAGAGGCAAACAAAGTTAATTGATTGGCCAATGATGCTATTATCTACATTGTTTTTCTATGTTTTTTTGTTTGATGGGGTTATTGAATGCTGGGAAGGTCTGGTGTTGTTTTCTTCTCTGGTAATTTTTGTTACTTGGCGAATAAGAAAATCTAGAAAAGATTCTAAGTTAAAAATAGATGAGCATGTGGGCAATGAATCCACTTTACTTACTTTCGGTTATTTAATATTGGGATTAATTGGGTTGTACTTTGGTTCAGGATGGTTTGTTGAAGGCGCTGTAGGAACAGCAGATTATTTAGACGTGCCAAAAGGTGTTGTCGGTGTGACTGTTGTCGCTTTCGGAACATCGGCACCGGAGCTTGTTGTTTCTTGTGTCGCTGCATATAGAAAGCAATCGGATATTTCAATTGGAACATTGTTAGGTTCTAATATTTTTAATATCATGGCAGTGATTGGTTTGACAAGTATCGTGAGTCCGATTGAACTGAGTGAAGCAGGCGTCAGGCAGTTTTTGAATTTTGATATGTATTGGGTCGCTGGAATTGCTGTTGCTTTGCTGCCGATGCTTTATTTTGGTGCAAAATTCGGTAGATTGAAGGGAGCTGTGTTGTTGATAAGTTATCTCGTGTATATTTCGATAATTGTGTCAGCTAATATGTAGGTTTTTGCGTAGACCCCTTATTTTTTCTGTAATGTTTTCGGATAAATCCATTTTTTAGTGCGTTACCCCCTAAATTTTAAGGGTGTTGATAAATAAAATTAAAAAAATCACATAGTTGGGGTTTTTTTGGGGTATTTTCGCGTAATGTTTAATTAAAATTTTTTTAGAAATGTCCAATCAAAGATTTAAAGCACTCGATATTTTGTCAGAAAGAAAGCCAAGGGAAATAGCACTTCCTGATTCAAGAGTTTCTCAGTATTATGGTGAAAATGTGTTTAATATTTCTACAATGAGGGAATGTTTAACCGATAAGGCATTTAAAAGTGTGAAGAATGCCATGGAGACTGGGATGCGAATTGATCGATCAGTAGCCGATCAAGTAGCAACCGCGATGAAGGATTGGGCAATTACCAAAGGTGTTACGCATTATACACACTGGTTTCAGCCATTGACAGGTACAACTGCTGAAAAACATGATTCGTTTTTTACTCCAATTGAAGGAGGTAAGGCAATTGAACAATTTGAAGGACAATTATTGGTACAGCAAGAACCGGATGCTTCTTCTTTTCCGAATGGAGGTATACGAAATACTTTCGAGGCTAGGGGTTATACAGCTTGGGATCCTACGTCTCCGGCATTCGTTATGGGTACCACATTATGTATTCCAACGGTTTTTATTGCTTATACAGGAGAATCTTTGGATCATAAAATGCCATTGCTGAAGGCGCTGCACTCCGTCGATGAAGCTGCAACTGCGGTTTGCCAATATTTTGATAAGAGCGTTACGAAAGTTAAAGCAAGTTTAGGATGGGAGCAAGAATATTTTTTAGTAGATAGCGCATTGTATAATGCACGACCGGATATAATGATGTCAGGAAGAGCGTTGATTGGCCATGCTCCAGCAAAAGGGCAGCAATTAGACGATCATTATTTTGGATCAATTCCAGATAGGGCTTTAATGTTTATTCAGGAATATGAAGTTGAAGCTTTGAAACTCGGCATACCAGTCACTACGCGTCATAATGAAGTTGCACCTAATCAATTCGAGTGCGCTCCTATGTATGAAGAGGCTGATTTAGCTGTGGATCATAATTTATTGTTGATGGATTTGATGGAAAAGATAGCTCGCAAACATAATTTAAGAGTTTTGCTTCATGAAAAGCCATTTGCAGGTCTAAATGGCTCCGGAAAGCATAATAATTGGTCCTTGAGTACAAATACAGGTGTAAACCTTTTGTCGCCCGGTAAGAATCCAAAATCAAACTTGCAGTTTTTGACATTTTTTGTAAACACAATTAAAGCGATTCATGCCAATGCTGATATTTTAAGAGCTAGTATTGCTTCTGCATCTAATGATCATAGGTTGGGAGCTAATGAGGCTCCTCCAGCTATTATTTCTGTCTTTATTGGTTCACAATTGACTCAGATGTTGGATAATCTGGAGAAATCTATCAAGGCTGGGAAAATGACCCCAGAAGATAAAACAGAATTAAAATTAAGCATAGGTAAAATTCCACAAATCTTATTAGACAATACGGATCGAAACAGAACTTCTCCTTTTGCTTTTACAGGAAATAAATTTGAGTTTAGAGCTGTTGGTTCTACAGCAAATTGTTCAGCAGCTATGGTAGCTATAAATGCTATTGTAGCAAAACAATTAATTGATTTTAAGAAAGATGTTGACGAAAGAATAGGCAAAGGCGATAAAAAGGATGAGGCTATTTTAAAGGAGCTTCAGAAACTTATTACAGAGTCAAAGTCTATACGTTTTGAAGGCAATGGATATGGGGAGGAATGGGTTAAGGAGGCTCAAAAAAGAGGGTTATCTAATTTTATGGATACCCCTAGAGCTCTGGCAGTGATGAAAAGTAAAGGTTATGTTGCTCTTTTTGATGAGTTAAATATATTAACGAAAAGAGAAATTGAAGCAAGGCATGAAGTGGATTTGGAGAATTACATAATGAAAATACAGATTGAGGCTCGAATCTTAGGGGATATTTGTCAAACGCATGTTATTCCCTCGGCAATAAAGTACCAGAATGAATTGATTAGAAATGTTTCAGGCCTTCAAGATGTCCTAGGCAGCGATAGTAAAAAAGCATCGAAAGTTCAGGTTAATTTAATTACCGAAATTTCAGATCATCTGAGCGTTATTAAAGACAGCGTTGATAAAATGGTAGAGGAAAGAAAAAAAGCAAATAGCATTGAATTATCTGAACAAAAGGCTGTTGCATATTGTGATAAAGTCAAGCCTTTTTTCGATCAAATTAGATATCATGCAGATAAATTAGAGATGATTATTGACGATGAATACTGGCGTTTACCGAAATTAAGAGAGTTGCTTTTTACAAAATAATAAATTTGTAAAATTTCCGTTGGTATATTGAACTAATCTCAAAATATAAGCTTGGCTGCTATTTTTGTTGAAAAAGCTAGCTAAAACTTAGCTAGGTAAAAATATTTGATTATTTTCGCTTGACTAACTATTTAAAGATTAGTTAAGGGAAAAAATAGACCAATTATGAATATTCTTAGATTAATTGCTTGTATTACAGCTTTTTGTGTGGTTTCAAGCTCTTCTTTTTCGCAAAAGGACTTCGTGAAAGATGCTAATAGCGCATTTAAAAATGAATCTTACTTTTCAGCTAAAGAACTCTATAAAAAAGCTGAAGCGAAAGCTAAACCAGCAAAAAAAGCCTTGATTAATTTTCAAATAGGCGAGTGTTATCGAAACTTAATTGAACCTGCACAAGCGCAAACCTACTACAATAGAGCTATAAAGCTCAAATATGACAGAACGAATCCTATTGTTTTACTATATTTAGCTGAAGTTTTGAAGGAGCAAGGGGAATATAAGGAGGCTCAAGTTCAATATGAAGAGTTTTTAGAGGTAAGGCCCGGTGATGTTGTGGCTGAATCCGGATTGGAATCTTGCAGAAAGGCCAGGGAATGGAAAGACAATCCAACCAGACATGTTGTAATGGCTGAAATTCAATTGAACACGGACCACTATGATTACGCTCCAGCCTGGGGAGATAAGAAACATACCCAATTGCTTTTCTCTTCCTCTAGAGAAGGTTCAACGGGAGATGAGATAGATTTGAGAACAGGAGAGAGTTACATGGATCTTTGGATCTCTACAAGAGATAATAAAGGGAAATGGGGAGAGCCCACATTGTTGCCAAAAACAGTTAATACAGGGGATAACGAAGGAGGAGCTGTATTAAACTCTAAAGGGTCTCAGATATATTTCACACGTTGTCCTAGAGAAAAAAAAGAGAATATCGGATGTGATATCTTTTTTGCGGAAAAACAAGGTAGTAATTGGAAAGCTGCAACTATGATAGTTCTCAAACCAGAAGGTGCAGATTCTCTTTCATGTGGACATCCAACTTTAAACAAAACAGGTAATTTATTAATTTTTGCTGCTGATTTACCTGGTGGTCAAGGAGGAAAGGATTTGTGGTACATAGAATACAATAAAAGAGAGAAATCGTGGGGAGCACCGATTAATGTAGGAACTCCAATTAACACTGTAGGAGATGAAATGTTTCCACATTTAGGCACAGATGGGACCTTGTTCTTCTCTTCCACAGGTCATCATGGTATGGGTGGATTGGATATTTTTAGAGCTGAAAAAACTGCTGAGAAAAAATGGGAGAATGTAGAAAACTTGAAATATCCAATTAACTCCGCTGAACATGATTATGGGATTATTTTTGAAAGAGGTACAGAAACCAGAGGGTTTTTCACTTCAAATAGAGATGGCGGAAAAGGTAAAGATGATTTATACAGTTTCAACCTGCCTGAGATTCAATTTAGTTTAGAGGTGTATGTTAAAAATAAGGAAACAGGAGATCCAATACCTGGTGTTACAATTACATTGGTTGGTACTGATGGCTCGCAAGTTTCTAAAACCACAAACGAAGAAGGTGCTTTTAAATTTGATGAAGAGAATGGCAAGAGATTTATAAAAAAGGAGACTAATTATAATTTTGACGCAAGTAAGGATGAATATCTGGTAGCAAAAACAAGTTTATCAACAATGGGATATGATCATGGAGTCAACTTTATTGAAGAAATTTTTATTCAACCGGCAACTGTGGAGACTGTAATTGATTTTCCTGAGGTGCAATATGCATACGATAAATCTGAGTTATTGGTAAATGATAAAACAAACGCAAAGGATTCATTGAATGATTTATACCAAACATTAATGGATAACCCTTCCATTATTGTGGAACTTCAGGCACACACTGATTGTCGTGGTGGAGCAGCTTATAACCAGAGATTGTCGCAAGCAAGAGCGCAGTCTTGCGTTGATTACTTAGTTTCAAAAGGCATTCCTGCTGATAGAATGGATGCTAAAGGTTATGGTAAGGTTCAACCAAGAGCGGTTGGTCTTGAATGCGATGTGATTAAGAAAATGACGACTAAAGAGGAACAAGAGGCAGCTCATCAAAGAAACAGGCGTACTCAATTTAGAGTATTGAGTTTTGATTACAAGCCAGCTGGTTCTGATGAAGGTGCAGCAGAATAGCTAGGTTAAAATATGAAAAAAGCATCCTATCTTTTTAGATAGGATGCTTTTTTGTTTGTAGATATTGTTAATTAGTATTCCGTTTTCATTGCAAAGAAATAAATAGCATTAAGTATTTTTGCAATTATATATTTGAAAATTAAAGTGTAGATATGGCAATCGAAACAAGATATAATCAAAGAGGAGTTTCAGCAGGAAAAGAAGATGTTCATGCTGCGATTAAAAATGTAGATAAAGGATTATTTCCTCAAGCATTTTGTAAAATTGTTCCGGACTATCTTACGGGTTCAGAGGATCATTGTATAGTGATGCATGCTGATGGTGCCGGTACTAAATCTTCGTTGGCTTATATGTACTGGAAGGAGACAGATGATTTGTCTGTTTGGAAAGGAATAGCGCAGGATGCATTGATAATGAATATTGATGATTTATTGTGTGTTGGAGCTACAGACAATATATTATTGTCTTCTACAATTGGAAGAAATAAAAATTTAATTCCGGGCGAAGTGTTGTCAGCAATTATTAATGGTACGGAAGAGCTGCTTTCTGACTTGGAGTCATTTGGTGTTTCTATCAAGTCCACTGGAGGAGAAACAGCTGATGTTGGAGATTTGGTACGAACAATTATTGTAGATTCAACTGTTGTTGCGCGCATGAAACGTTCTGATGTAGTCAATAATGCAAATATCCAGCCTGGAGATGTAATTGTTGGAATGGAATCATTTGGACAATCCTCATATGAAAAAGAATATAATGGGGGGATGGGGAGCAATGGGTTAACCTCTGCTCGTCATGATGTGTTTGGCAGTGAGCTTGCGAATAAATATCCAGAAAGTTTTGATCCTTCAGTTCCTGAAGAATTAATTTATTCAGGTTCAAAAAAATTGACGGATGCAGTGGAAAATGCGCCAATCAATGCAGGTAAATTAGTTCTTTCTCCAACGCGTACTTATGCCCCAATAATCCAAGAAATTTTATTAAAACATAGATCAAATGTTCATGGAATGGTGCATTGTAGTGGAGGTGCTCAAACGAAAATTCTACATTTTGTAGATAACCTTCATATTATAAAGGATAATATGTTTACCACCCCGCCTTTGTTTGATTTGATTCAAAAAGAATCAAATACTGACTGGATGGAAATGTATAAGGTTTTCAATATGGGTCACAGAATGGAGGTTTACATTCCTGAAGAATATTCAGAACAGATTATTGCTATTAGCAAATCTTACAATGTTGATGCTAAAATTGTAGGCAGAGTAGAGGCGTCTGACACAAAAAAACTAACTATAGTCTCTGATAAAGGAACTTTCGTTTATTAAATTCAAGTAAAGGTATGAGTGATAATAGTCTGTTGAATAAACTTGAGGCAATTTTTATAAGAAGGGAGGAGGTTGGAAAGCTTATTGTCGATCCTGATATCATTCAAGATATGAAAAGGTATGTCAGGCTGACGCAAGAGTATAAGGATTTGGAGCCTTTGGTAGAGGCTTATCATGATTATAAAAACACCATCGGAAATATAGATTCTTCTAAGGAAATTCTAAGAACAGAATCAGACCCTGAATTTAAGGAGATGGCTAAAATGGAGTTGGATGAATTACAGGAAAAAAAGGAAGACCTAGACGAAAGTATAAAGTGGTTATTGATTCCTAAGGATCCGGATGATAATAAAAACGTTATCGTTGAACTCAGAGCTGGAACAGGAGGAGATGAATCATGTATTTTTGTTGAGGATATTTTTCGAATGTATACAATGTATTTTAAGGAAAAGGGCTGGAAAAGTGCAGTTATTAACTCTAGTGAAGGTACAACAAAAGGCTATAAAGAAGTTATTCTGGAAGTAATTGGAGAAGAGGTCTATGGAACATTAAAGTTTGAGTCTGGGGTGCATCGTGTTCAGCGTGTACCAGAAACAGAATCACAAGGAAGAGTTCATACTTCAGCAATAACCGTAGCTGTGTTGCCGGAGGCTGAAGACATTGATTTTGAATTAAATTTGAAAGATGTTAAGAAAGATACTTTTAGAGCTTCGGGTGCAGGTGGACAGCACGTTAATAAAACAGAATCTGCGATTAGGTTAACTCACTTGCCCACAGGCACAGTAGTTGAATGTCAAGATGGTCGATCGCAACACAAGAATTACGATAAAGCTTTAAAAACTCTTCGTTCTCGTTTGTATCAAGCCGAGGTTGACAAAGCGCATGAAGAACGTTCAGAGCAAAGAAAATCTCTAGTTTCTACAGGTGATCGATCTGCAAAAATTAGAACTTATAATTACCCTCAGGGAAGAATCACCGATCATAGAATAAATAAAACGATGTATTCGTTGCCAGCATTTTTGAATGGAGGTATTCAGGAAATGATTGATGCGTTAAAAATGGCAGAAAATGCAGAGAAATTAAAAGCCGGAGGAGTAGAATAACTATTGAATTATTTCAAATGACAAAGCAAGAGCTATTTAATCAAATAATCAAGAAGGAGAGTTTTCTTTGTGTTGGTTTAGATGCAGACCTCGAAAAAATTCCGGACCATTTATTGGAGTTAGACGATCCAATATTTGAATTTAACAAACAGATTATTGATGCAACAAAAGATTATTGCGTTGCCTATAAGCCAAATTTGGCATTTTATGAATCACTAGGTGTTAAAGGTTGGGAGTCCCTTCAAAAAACAATGGAGTATATTCCTAGTGATATTTTTACCATTGCTGATGCAAAACGAGGAGACATTGGAAATACGTCAAGGATGTATGCAAAAACCTTTTTTGAGTATTTCAACTTTGATTCGGTTACTGTTGCACCTTATATGGGGAATGACTCCGTTGCTCCATTTTTAGAATTTGGTAATAAATGGGTAATACTTTTAGCCGCTACAAGTAATATCGGAGGACTTGACTTTCAGTATAAAAAAATTGAAGGAGGTAAAAGAGTTTTTGAAGAAGTTTTAGAGAAGTCTCTTGAATGGGGTGACGAGGAAAATTTAATGTATGTTGTTGGAGCCACTAGAGCTGAAATGTTAAGCGATATCAGGGCAATTGTTCCAGATTCATTCTTACTCGTTCCGGGAGTTGGAGCTCAGGGTGGAAGTTTGGAGGAAGTTGCTAAATATGGAATGAATAATACTTGTGGACTTTTAGTTAACTCATCTCGAGGAATTATTTACGCGGGATCAGGAATTGATTTTGCGTCAGTTGCCAAAAATAAATCTAAAGAACTTCAATCTCAGATGGCTGTTCAGTTAAAACAATTTGGATTGTTAGAAAAATAGCTTAGCTATTGGGTTTGGAATGTCTTTTAAATCAGAGCCTTCAAAAGGGCTATATGGGGCGGGGACTGCTGTTCTAAAAAAAATGTTTAAATTGCATCCTTAGTAATTGCAATACGCAATAAATGAAACTTTATAAGTTATGATTCAATCGATACTAGACTATTTCGAAAAACGGTCTTTTGGAGTTTTTAAATGGTGGGGAGATAAATTGGGAATTAGAGCCTCTAGTATTAGGTTGTTTTTTATTTATGTTTCATTTCTAACATTTGGAAGTCCACTAATTATCTATTTGGCTATGGCTTTTATCCTTGAGCATAAGGAGTTCTTTAAATTTAAAAAACGAAGAAAAACTGTTTGGGATTTATAGGGAGATTTAGATATGTTATTTAATTTTAAGTTTTTTTCTAGAGTATATTATGCAGTTGTTTTACTAGCGTTAATAGTTATTGCTGGTACCGCAGGTTTTATGGTTGTGGAGGGGTGGTCACTTTTGGATTCCTTTTATCAAACAATAATAACTATATCAACAGTTGGTTTCGGCGAGGTGCATGATTTGTCAGATTCGGGAAAGCTTTTTACTGCATTTTTAATTATAACTAGTTTTGGTACCTTTGCTTATGCAATTTCCTCTATTACTGCATATATTGTGAGCGGGGATTATAGAATTTACTTTAAAGATTATAAAGCAGTGAAGGAGATAAATAAATTAAACGGACATGTCATAGTATGTGGTTTTGGGAGAGTTGGTTCTCAAGCGATAGATACGTTGAAGGCTCATGGAGATCCATTTTTAGTTCTAGAGCAAAGCGAAGACGTAATTGAAAGGTTCAGGCAAGATGGAGACATTCTTTATATGCAAGGCGATGCTACCAATGATGAGTTGTTGGTTAAAGCTGGAGTAATGAATGCAAAGGCACTTATCACAACCTTGCCATCGGATTCGGATAATTTGTTTGTTGTCTTGTCCGCTAAAGAATTAAATAAAAAACTTCAAGTAATTTCTAGGGCTTCAAAAAAGGCGTCGGTTAAAAAATTAAAGATTGCTGGAGCTAGTAATGTAATTATGCCGGATTCTTTGGGAGGGTCTCATATGGCTCAGTTGGTCTCAACGCCAGATGTTGTTGAGTTTTTAGATCAAATTTCTATTCAAGGAGAGAATGAGATAAATCTTGAGGAAATAGACTTTCAGGATGTTCCTGAAGATTGTAAATATAAATCGTTGGCAGATTTAAAAAAGCAGTTTCCGGTTTGTAATATAATAGGTTACAAAAGCTCGGATGGCAATTATGAAATAAATCCCAATGGTGAAACTGCTATCGTTCCTGGTAGTAAACTATTTGTTTTAGGTAATCCGGAACAAATCCAAAGTCTAAATCAGATTTTTGGAATAATGCAGAAGTAATATTGAAATGAAAACAGTTTTAATTACAGGCTCAAATGGTTTGTTAGGTCAAAAGTTGGTTGCCCAACTTCAAAAAGCCTCTAATTATAAGTTAATAGCTACTTCAAAGGGAGCGAATAGAATCTCAAATGTTTCAGGTTTTATTTACGAGGAATTGGATATTACAAATTCAACAGAAGTTTCCAATATATGCGAAAAATACCGTCCTGATGTTTTAATAAACACAGCGGCAATGACAAATGTAGATGCTTGTGAGGGTGATAAAGAAGGTTGTTGGAAAATGAATGTAAATGCTGTTGAGTATTTACTAGCTGCATGCGAAAAGCACAATACACATTTGATTCATTTATCTACGGATTTTGTTTTTGATGGAGAAGACGGACCTTATTCGGAGAGTGATATTCCAAAGCCTCTAAGTTATTATGGTGAATCAAAATTTGCTTCTGAGAAAGTTCTTCAAAATAGTGAATATAAAAACTGGGCAATAGCACGTACCATTATTGTTTATGGAGTTGTCGAAAAAATGAGTAGGTCTAATATTATTCTTTGGGCAAAAGGAGCATTAGAGAAAGGAGATCCAATCAATGTTGTAGATGATCAGTTCCGTTCACCGACATTAGCTATTGATTTAGCGAAGGGATGCGTTCTTATTGCTGATAAACAAGCAAAGGGAGTTTACCATCTTTCAGGAAAAGATTTAATGAGTATCTTGGAATTAGTGAATCGAGTTGCTGATTTTTTCAATTTAGATAAATCAAGCATAACACCTATTAAATCAACTACACTGAATCAAGCAGCTAAACGACCACCTAAAACAGGTTTCTTATTAGACAAGGCAATAAACGAATTGGCTTACAATCCTATGTCTTTCGAAGAAGGATTGGGGATTGTCTCTGAAGAACTTGAATTGGTGAAATAAATGTATATTTTTGTGTGCATTCAAAAAAAATGAAATGAAAAAATTAGTATTGATTGTTATATTATTCTTGCCAACTATGTTGTTTGCTCAAGAGAAAAGTATCGATGAAAAAATCGATGGATTTTTTAGGCCTATAGCTGATTGGGTTGGTTCAATCATTTTTTACCCTATAAGTTTCGGAGATCATAGTGTCCCAATCGTCTTGTTTGTTTTAATCGGAGGTGCTTTGTTTTTTACTATCTACTTCAAATTTGCAAATTTCACCTTAATAGGTAAGGCTATTAAAGTAGTTCGTGGAGATTATGATCAAATTGATAAACACGGGGCAGATGTTGCAGAGGGAGATCCTACCCCAGGAGGGGATGTTTTTGAATCAATTAAAGTTGAAGATTCCGAAGGAGAAGTAACTCATTTTCAAGCTCTGACAGCAGCATTGTCGGCAACTGTAGGATTGGGGAATATTGCAGGGGTTGCGGTTGCAATTGCTGTTGGTGGTCCTGGGGCAACACTATGGATGATTCTTGCTGGTTTACTAGGGATGGCTTCTAAATTTGTTGAATGCACATTGGGTGTAAAGTATAGAGAAGTGACTGAAGATGGCACAGTCCATGGTGGTCCAATGTATTATTTATCAAAAGGGTTAAAAGAAAAAGGCTTAGCAAAACTTGGAAAGGTTTTGGCAGTATTTTTTGCCATCATGTGCGTAGGAGGATCGTTTGGAGGTGGAAATATGTTTCAAGCAAATCAAGCCGCTGCTCAAATAACGGAGCGATTTGGAATTGAGGGTGGAGCTGCAGGATTTATTTTCGGAATAATAATGGCGATCATTGTTGGTGTGGTTATTATTGGAGGAATCAAAAGAATTGGATCAGTCACTGAAAAGGTAGTCCCATTTATGGCGGCTATATATGTTGGAGCTGCATTGATTATTATTGGTATGAATTACTCAGTTGTTCCTGAGGCTTTTGGAATGATTTTTAATGGGGCATTTACTCCAGATGCTGCTTTAGGGGGAGTTTTAGGGGTATTGATTGTAGGGTTTCAAAGAGCTGCATTTTCAAATGAAGCAGGAGTTGGTTCTGCCGCAATTGCTCATTCAGCTGTTAAGACTAAGTATGCTGCGAGTGAAGGAATAGTAGCTTTATTGGAACCTTTTATAGATACTGTCATTATATGTACAATGACTGCTTTGGTCATTATTATAACAAATATTGAAGGAGGTTTTCTAGTTTATGGAGCAGAAGGCGTTCAAGGAGTTGAGCTGACCACTATAGCTTTTGAATCAGCTATCCCTGGTTTTTCTTGGGTCTTGACAATGGCAGTGGTTCTATTTGCTATTTCAACGATGTTATCTTGGTCTTATTATGGACTGCAAGCTTGGAAGTTTTTATTCGGAAGAGGAAAAGCTGCTGATATAGTATATAAAGTTCTTTTCTTATTGTTTGTAGTAGTGGGAGCCTCTATAAGTTTGGGAGCTGTAATTGATTTTTCTGATTCCATGATATTTGCAATGGTATTTCCAAACGTAATTGGGTTATTCTTTTTAGCTCCTGTTGTTAGAGATGAGCTTAAAAAATTCTTGGATAAGATCAAAACTGTAAAAAAATAGCGTTTTCTTAATTTATAGGAATATGCAGCACACTAAAATTATGGAAGGCTGCAAGAAGCTATGAAAAACAAACTGAAAGATTTCTTCAACTATTCTAGCTCCGAGCGAAAAGGCTCAATAGCGCTGATTTTATTGTTATTGATAGTCTTG
>JAQWQH010000098.1 GCA_029244805.1 Flavobacteriales bacterium | reverse complement strand
AAGTATGGGTTTAAATCTATTTGTTATGGCCACGCTGGTGATGGTAATTTGCATATTAATATTATTAAAGGCGATATGACAGATGATGCCTGGAATAATGAATTATCAAAAGGGATTAGGGAATTATTTGAGCTAACGGTTGCTTTGGGAGGCACGCTTTCTGGGGAACATGGAATTGGTTATGTTCAGAAACATTATATGGATATTGCTTTTACGGATGTCGAACTTAATCTTATGAAAGGGATAAAAAAGGTATTTGACCCAAAAGGAATTTTGAATCCAGGGAAAATATTTGCATAAAAAAACCTGCTTTGAAAAAAGCAGGTTTTTTATAATTGAAGTTCTAATGTTATTTAATACCCTGCATCCATTTTCTCATTATTGGAGAGACAAGGAAGGCTAGTATTGCAAACATAAAAGAGATCAATGATATTTGAGCAAATATCTTAGCGTATGTTGCAAGGCCTCTAATTGGACCCACTTGTCTTTTGTGACTTTCTAGAGCTGAGTTAAAAGAAAATGCAGCATTTGCCCATTTAGCGTTTTGTTCAATCATGCTTTCTTCCATTGCCATTAATTCTGCCGCTTTTTCTTTCCATTTCTTAGTAACCTTCTTCAGTTCATGCTCCCTTTTCTCATCTGACATGCTTGTATCTTTCTTAGCCATTAAATCATATGCTTCCTCAAAAGATTTCATGTTAGCTTTTTCTTGGAAAATTTGATTGTATGCATGGTATTTTGATATTAAAGTACTGTCTTGAAACTCATTTAGAGTTTCCAATGTTGCCGTTATGTTATCCAAAGCTTTTACGATTGGTTCTTTAGCAGCTATCCAAGAATCATTGACAGCATCCATTAAATCAAACGTTTTATTATAAGCTGCTAATTGAGCCGTCTCCGGATATTTAAATCTATCCTCGTTTATAATATACAACGTGTCTGGTGCTTTGAAGTCTATTTCAGCTGCAGTTAATGAGTCTGTGTATTTTGAAGTAGCCTCAAATGTTTCTTCCTTTAAGACAGTAGTGCTCCCGTTTGATTCAACTGAAACACTTTTCCAATGTATGTTTGTGTCTACAATTGCTCCATGTGCTTTATCGTATTCATAACTAAATTTTCCTACAGCATTTTGATCACATCCAGATGCCCAAGTGGCAAAGTTGAAAAATAGGTTGTCCTCTTGTACATATTCTGTTTCACTAACGGTAGGAATAGTCATTTTTGCAATAACCCCAGAAATGTGATGGGCAAATGAAGATGATAAAAACCAAACTCCCATCATAAAGGATACAAGAAAAGCTGGAGATAACTCCGTTACCTTAGATAAACCAATTGGAGAAGCAAATAACTCACCAGTTGTAATTAATAAATATCCTAACATTAAGAACATCATTGGGACTAACCCTGTTGTTCCCATATAAGGAGCACTCATAGCGAATACCAAAAATCCTAGTCCTAATTGTAAAATACCTAAACCAAACTTAATAGTAGTATTAGGGTTTTTTCTCTTTTTATCTAACCATACCCACATCATTGAAAATGGTATAGCTAGCAAGATGATATAACCTGCGTTTATCGAATTGGTTTGCGCTGCATTTAATAGAACAAGATCGACATTTTTCTCAGCAAATAATGTTAATGATGAACCAGCTTGCTCAAAGAAAGACCAGAATATTGTGATAAAGAATGTTAGAACTATAATAGCTCCTAATTTCTTAATATCTGATTTGTTTAATTTTGTTGCAGAAAGGTATACTAGATAAATTAATACCAAACTAAGCAAAGTCCATAATAAGAATTCCATCAACTTAAGATGTACGAAAGGAACTTCAATTTCACTTTTGTTTACTAAAAAAGCAAATACGGGAACAGAAGCAAATGCCATTGCATAAACCCATACAAGAATATTAAACCCGAAAAATTTCTTTTCTTTATATGGAGCAGGTTGATGCCCTTGATCTCCAAAAACGTTCTTTCTATCTCCTCTCCAAAAAACAATTATACCAGCAAGCATTCCGATACCAGCAGCCGCAAAACCATAATGCCATCCATAAGCATGACCTAACCATCCACAAACTAAAGGAGAAAGAAAAGCGCCAAGGTTAATTCCCATATAGAAAATGGTGAAACCAGCATCTCTTCTTTTATCACCTTCTTGATATAAATTTCCTACTAGAGTAGAAATGTTTGGCTTAAAGAAACCATTACCAATAATTAATAATCCAAGAGAGAGAAAGAATATTGATTCACTTTCAAATGCCATGGTAAAGTGACCAATACACATCAAAATCCCACCAAGCATCACAGAGTTTTTCTTTCCAATTACTCTATCGGCAAGCATTCCACCTATTGCCGGAGTAAAGTAAACTAAAGCTCCATAGGCTGCATAAATAGAGAACGCAACCTCTTCGCCGTTCATTAAATCTTTGAACAGCTGAGTCGATAAATACAGAACCAATAAGGCTCTCATTCCATAGAAACTAAAACGTTCCCACATTTCAGCGAAAAATAAATAAAATAGCCCTTTAGGGTGTCCGAACATTTCTCCTTGCTCGCTTATTTTTAAATTTTCGTTATTTACAGTTTCTTCACTCATAATTGATATGTGTTTTTTACGAGCTCCGAAAGTACAGTTTTTTTTTGAAATGGTAAGTTGAGAATCAGTTTTGAGCGATATCTTTTACTGTTCTATCTAAATTATTTAATTTCTATCTGTAAAAAGGTGTGATTATTAGCTTGTTAATGATATTTTTGTGAGCCAAAATAAAAGACAATGAATTTATTACAACTTTCTACTTTCGTATTTATTCTCATATTAACTTCTTGCGGAACACCCGATAAAGAAGAAGTGATAGATGCGTCTAATGTTGCTGAAGTATCCAATGTATGTGAGAGAGTTTGGTCCGAAGATG
>JAQWQH010000071.1 GCA_029244805.1 Flavobacteriales bacterium | reverse complement strand
TCATCTAACCTGGAGGTTGGAACCTATCATGTTGAAATTACTGATGCAAATGGGTGTGTTTTAATTGGAGAAACTACTATCGATGTGAATACAGTTATTACTGCTAATGCATACGACACTCCATCTAATTGCGGAGGTTCTGACGGCGCTATTGAAATTACAACTACGGGAGGAACAGGAACTTATAGTCATGTGTGGTCTCCGGGAGCTGGAACAGGTCCAGATACGACTGGAGCAGCAGAAGGGATATATACCTTAACGATTGACGACGGAAATTGCCAACTAGAGGAAACCTTTGCTATCCCTGGAATGGGGTCCCCGGAAGTTGCCTTGCAAATAGTTGAAAGCAATTGTTATGATGATAATACTGGATCTATTTCTGCCGCAGTAACTAATTCTGTGGGTGCATTATCATATGAATGGTTTACGGGAGGTTTATCAATGGGTCCATCAGGTGTCAATAGCACAATTAATTCATTGGGTCCTGGAACTTATACTTTAGAGGTATTTGATCCGGGCACGGGATGTTTCGCTTATGCAACTGGTGTCGTATTTGCTCCAGATTCTCTCTTGTTTAGTAGCCCTACATTAATCGATGCTTCGTGTGGGGGTAATTGCGACGGAGAGGCTTATGCCGTGGTATCAGGGGGAACACTGCCTTACACATATACCTGGACAGGAAATTCTTCTACAGAGAATGGAGCATCTAACTTATGTGTTGGTGCTGATACAGTTATAATTACAGACGCTAATTTATGTACAGTATTTTCAGAAGTAATCCTAAATGAGCCTTCAGCAATATCTATAGTGGTAGATTCTATTACGGATGCAAATTGTGTTAATTCAACAGCTGGAGCTATTTATATAACGGCAAACGGAGGTGCTTTACCTTATGTATACAATTGGGCGTCTATTCCACCATCCGGGTTTGTTGACCCAGGGGGGCCATCTATAACCAATGTTCTGCCAATGAACTATGAAGTGACTATTACGGATGCTACGGGATGCTTTTATACAGATACAATACCTGTGGACACACTTAATGTATTAATTGCAAATGCAGGAATAGACAGTAGCTTTTGTGTGGGGAATTGTGTTGATTTAATCGGTACAGCTACAGGGGCTATTAATTATACTGTGGAATGGTTTGAAGTAACAAATGGAATTAGCACAGCGTTATCCTCAACAGATACACTTGTGCATTGTCCAGTAGTTGCAGATTTAGATACATTGGTTTTCGTCGCTACAGATCTCAATTGTAGTTCATCAGATACGGTTGAAGTTTTAACCTACCCGTTGCCAATAGTAGATGCAGGAGTTGACTACCTTGAAAGTTATGGAACATCAATAGTTATAGGTGGTTCCCCGACTGCTGATTATGGTCCATATCAATGGACACCAACTACAAATTTTACAGATACATCAGGTACAGAAGCTAATCCTGAATTAATTGTATTGTTCAGCGAAAACTATGTAGTCACTGTGATAGATACCAACGGATGTATTAATAGCGATACGGTATATGTTGAATTATTGCCAGAAATTACTTTTCCTAATGGTTTCTCTCCAAATGGTGACGGAATAAATGATGCTTGGCAACTTGATCTAATGACAGATTTCCCAGAATGCGTTATTGAAGTATACAATAGATGGGGTCAACAGCTATTTATATCTGTCGGAGATATACAGCAGTTTGACGGCACATATAAAGGAAAAGACCTTCCGGTAGGAACGTATTACTATATCATCGTTCTTAATCATCCTGAATATCCGGATGCTTTTACTGGGCCAGTAACTATAATGCGATAAAGACAGTAGAGATGAAAATGAGATATTTAATCATAGCAATTTGCAGTTTGTCTTTATTACATATAAAGGCGCAACAGTTGCCAACTTTTAGCCAGTTTCTATTTAACGATTATGCATATAATCCTGCAATAGCCGGATCAAAACCTTATTTTGATGTTAAATCAGGACATAGATACCAATGGGTAGGGTTGTCTGATGCACCAAGAACGTATTCATTAACGGTAAATGGTCCAACTAAAAATCTAAAGATGGGAGTAGGTGCATTTCTTTATACTGATCACGTTGGACCAACACGGCGAACGGGCTTGCAAGGTTCTTATTCCTACCAATTAAGCTTATCCGAATCTATTCGATTATCTCTAGGCGCGAGTTTTGGTATATCAGAATGGAAGTTAGATGGTCACAAGATAATTACTTATTCTCCGAATGACCCGGTAATTATTGATGGAGTAATGCAAACGTTGGTTCCAGATGCAAAGTTTGCATTTTATTTATATCATGAGAATTGGAATTTTGGAGCTTCTGCTCCCAATATTTTACAGTCGAAATTAAAATTTGATGAAGGAACAAATACAGGTTTAAGTAAATTAGAGAATCATTATTATGTGCATGGAGGATATCGCTTTAATGCGAGTGAAGACATTCAAATAGAACCAACTGTTTTGGTTAAGTATGTTCAAGCGGCTCCAGTTCAAGCTGACTTGATGGCGAAGGTAACGTATAAGAATCAAATATGGCTTGGTGGTGCCTATAGAACTGCTGATGCTGCTTCTGCTATGATTGGATATCTCTTCCGTGAAAATTTAGTTATAGGCTATTCTTATGATTTTACAACTTCCAATTTAAGAAATTATAGTTCAGGAACGCATGAGTTATTAATTGGTGTTCGGTTTGTGCGCGGTAGTACTTTTGAAGTTCCAAACATAGAATAATTCAATCGATGTTTTGGTTTAAAATTTGTGCGGGTGTAGAATATAATATTTTGTAAATGAGTTTTTACCGTCCAAGCCTTAGAACAAGAATTTATATATCCATGTTAGCCATTATTCTGCTATCATTGCTAATAATTGGAGCTACTACCATTATTTTTTTCGACAATCAAAATGAGGAATATCATCAAGACCGATTAAAAAGAAAAGAACATACAGTTGCTACATCTTTACAGTACTTTTTAAAGGAGGTAGAAATTGCTAAAAACATGGATTTTGTACGAAAGGATTTTGAGTACAAAGTTAAAGAGCTAGCCGACGTTAACAATATTGAGATAAACATCTTTAACACAAAAGGTCAAGTGCTAATGTCTAGTAGAGATGACAAAAGTGATCCAGAATTTTATACACGAACTATCGCGCCAGAACTTCTAGAAAAGTTGCAGCGCTCAAAACAACGTCAAGTAGAAAACTTAAACAAGTATTACGTCTCTACTTATTCTTATGTCTTAAATAATAAAGGACAAGAAATTGCAATAATTAATATACCATATAATTTAGAAAACTCTAATGATAAAAGTGATTTGGCTCCTTTTTTAACAGCGCTTTTAGAAATATATGTATTCTTACTAATTGGAGCAAGTTTACTTGCTTACCTATTATCAAATTACATTACAAAATCTCTAAGAGAAATTACAAACAAGCTGAAAGAAGTTAAAATCAATAAGAAGAATTTATTAATTGACTGGAAAGGGGAAGACGAAATAGGAGCGTTGGTAGATGAATATAATTTAATGATTAAGGAATTAGAATCAAGTGCTGAGAAACTAGCAAAGAGTGAAAGAGAAAGCGCTTGGAGAGAAATGGCAAGACAAGTGGCACATGAGATTAAAAATCCTTTAACCCCTATGAGGTTGAGCGTGCAACATTTGGAGAGAGCCTTAGATAAAAATGATCCTGAGTATAAAGAAAAGCTAGCAAAGTTTTCGATTAAAATGGTTCAGCAAATTGATACATTGACGTCTATAGCAAATGAATTTTCTAATTTTGCTCAAATGCCTAAAGCCACTATTTTGGAAATTGATATAAAAGAAGTGCTAAGATCTACCTGTGAATTATTTAGCGAGACTGTTGAGGTAGATGTCGTCTTTGAAGCAAATGACCCAAAGGAGGCAATAGTCTTGGGTGATAAAGAACAATTAAACCGTGTGTTTAGTAATCTAATAAAAAATGCGATTCAGGCAATTCCTGATGATAGGAGAGGAACTATAAAGGTTGGTCTAGTTCCGAAAGGAAATACACATTTAATTTTTATTAAAGATAATGGTGTTGGCATAACTAAAGAAATTGAAAAAAAGATATTTTCACCGAACTTTACTACGAAATCTACCGGTGCCGGTTTGGGTTTAGCCATGGTTAAACAGATGGTAGATAACCATAACGGTCAAATTTATTTTGAAACACAAATAGGAGAAGGTACTACATTTTATGTGGAACTTCCGAACAAATAAGTAGATGCGGCAATCGATAAAAGGAATTTACTTGAAGCATTTCCCTTACTCGGAGACAAGTGTTGTTTTAAAAGTGTTTACACAGGAGTATGGGTTACAATCTTTTATTGCAATAGGCATAAAGAAAAAGAAAGGGGCATCAGCAGTTCTACAACCTTTTCATTTGCTAGAAATTGATTGCTCATATAATGCAAATAAAAATCTTAACTATGCAGGTCTAATTAAGTTGCAAAAACCACCTGTTTCTATTACAATGGATGTAAGAAAGAGCATGGTAGCTATTTTTCTCACAGAAATTTTATACAAGTGTATTAAAGAGGAGGAAACAAATCCAGAATTATACCGCTATACTTCTACCGCTATTTCTATTTTTGATGAAAGCGTATTTAATGTCAACTTCCATCTGGTTTTTTTAATGAGGCTTTCAAGGTATTTTGGTTTTCAGCCCTCAGCACCCGAGAAGCCTGCTCAAAAATATTTTAGTTTAAAAGAAGGTGTTTTTGAATTTCCTAAGGATATTTTTGATTACCATTTATCGGTTGAATTGTCCGAACTTTTTAGACAGCTTATAGGCACGAAGTTTGATGAGATTTCAGCATTAAATTATACTAATCCTGAACGAAAGGAGTTATTAGATGCAATGGTTAAATACTATGAAATGCAATTGGGAATGAGAAAGGATATAATAACTTCGCACAAAATTTTGGAAACTATTTTTGAAGATTAATTGATGAAACATAGGTGCGAAAGGTTAAATATTGGCAAAATTCTATGCGT
>JAQWQH010000249.1 GCA_029244805.1 Flavobacteriales bacterium | reverse complement strand
ATCGATGAAATTTCAAATAACCATGAAAATGTGTCATTCGAGATAATTACTCCAAGAGACAAAAATAGACGAGGTGCACAATTATCAATTTTAGCTCATGGCCAGGGAAAATCCCTTTTTGATAAGTTATCAGAAGAAGGTATAGTAGCGGATTGGAGAGAACCAAATGTAATAAGAATTGCTCCTGCGCCTATGTACAATAATTTTGAAGATGTGTTTCGATTTGGAGAAATTTTACAGGCTGCCATTCAATAAGCATGAATAATTTAACACTCCTCAATATATCAGGAGAGGAAATGTTCGAACTTAGTTATCAGGCTATCCTTATTTTATTAATAGGACTGGTGCTTTGGAGAATTATGGCAGTGCTAACAAAGCGCAGATCAAAGCCAACGAAAAGCAACTATTTTAATACAAAATATACAAAAAAATGGAAAAAAAAGTAATCATAATTGGTGCAGGACTTGTTGGTTCATTGTGGTCTGTCTACCTATCCAAAGCGGGATATTCAGTAACTATATACGAAAGAAGGTCAGATATTAGAAAGGCTGATATATCAGCGGGAAAATCAATTAACTTGGCTCTTTCTACTAGAGGTTGGAAAGCTCTTGATGCGGTTGGTGTTGGAGATGAGATTAGAAAAATTGCAATCCCAATGTATGGGAGAATAATGCACGATACTGAGGGCAATTTGACACACCAACCCTACGGCAAAGAAGGTCAAGCTATTTACTCCGTGTCGCGTGGAGGAGTTAATGCAAAAATGATGGATATTGCAGAAAAACATGGAAAAGCAAAAATTCACTACAAAGAGGAATGTACAAATGTTGATTTGGAAAAAGGTATCGTTTATCTAAAAAATTCCGAAACAGGAAAGGTGTCTGAAGACACAGCCGATGTTGTTTTTGCTGCCGATGGAGCGTTTTCTGCGGTGCGATATAACGCAATGCAAAAAACTACTCGTTTTAATTACAGTCAGCATTTCATAGCAGATGGATACAGAGAGATTCTTTTACCTGCTGATTCAAAGGGAGATTATCAATTAGATAAAAGTTCACTTCATATATGGCCAAGAGGTAGGTTTATGCTTATAGGCTTGCCAAATGAAGACGGATCTTTCACTTGCACTTTATTTATGCCATTTGAAGGAGAAAAAAATGCATTTGACAACCTTGACTCAAAAGAAAAAATCAATGACTTTTTCAAAACTACTTTCCCTGATTTTTATGATATGATGCCCAATATAGCAGAAGCCTGGGGAGATCACCCCCTTTCTTCATTGGCTATTATGCGATGTAAACCTTGGGCAATTGGGAAAACCGCCTTGATGGGTGATTCTGCCCACGCAACAGTACCGTTTTATGGACAAGGCATGAATTCAGGTTTTGAAGATTGCACAGTTTTATCTGACCTAATGAAAAAGCACGATGAAAACTGGGACTTAGTTTTTGAAGAATACAACGAAACACGAAAAGCAGATGGAGATGCTCTTCAAGATCTATCCGTTCACAACTATCACGTAATGCGGGACTATGTTGCAGATCCTGATTTTTTATTACAGAAAAAAATCGAAGGACACTTCTCTGAAAATCACCCTGAAAAATGGATGCCTCTCTACAGTCAAGTTTCTTTCAGTAATATTCCCTATTCAGAGGCTTGGCAAGTAGGAAAAAAACAAGATGCAATCATGAAAACGGTAATGGGTAGTTTTTCCAACATAGAAGACATATGGGACTCAAAAGAAGTTGAAGATAAAATATTAGAACTTATTTAAGGGTGTTCTAAACACAACAGAATGAATAAAACATTCGTTACTATTGGTGTTTAATGCTTAAATATAAACAAATTGCTGAACAAAACGAAAGAATGAAAATTCGTAAAATTATACCTTTTTTATTTGTACTAGTATTTACGGCTCCTGCCGTTGGTCAATATATGACAAATCGTAAAAATCGGGCTTTGGTTGATTTTAAGCAATATAAATATGGAGGCTGGATGATTAGTCCTGGCCTAACCTATATGTACCCCTCGCGTGTTAAGTATCTAAACGACAGTACTGAAAAAGATGATAATGTAAACCCAAACGGAAGAATTGCCCTTTATCTAGAAGCTGGTCGTTACCAAATATTTTATAAAGGAGGAAGAATCATAAACTATATGGACTATAGTCTTGCTTATAAAAAATTAAGTGGAACGGAAAAATACAGTGGTACTGAACGTGGGACTAAAGCTATATTTAAGCAACACTTTTTACTCGCCAACTTTAACGTAAATAATATCATTCAATTAACCGACTATACATTTATACAAAATAGTATTGGCTTTAATTTTGATTGGAAATTTTCAGAAAAGATCGAGACAAATGGATCCCCATATGCTGTTAACAATACCGGATCTTTTATTCTATCACTGCACTACAAACTGGGCTACGGAATAAAAGCAACCAATCAACTATTTATAATCCCTACAGTAGAAACTCCTATTTTGAACGGAATAAAATGGGAAAATGGAAAGTCAACTTATGGAATTTTTAGCAGTAGATACAGACCAATTATCTTTAGCGTTCGTTTTGCTTGGTTAAGAATACCAAGCAGAAGAGCTTGCCCGCCCGTATACGGACCTGATGGGGATGCAGATAAACAACAACAACACATGATGGGACAATAATTATTTTTATGAAAAGTAAAACACCGAAAGATTCTTTAACGATTCAAACCAATTTGGTAATGCCAAATGACACCAACCAGATGCATACACTATTTGGAGGTAAGTTATTGGCTTGGATGGATGAAGTTGCTAGTATATGTGCGTTTAGGCATTGTAATAACGTTGCTGTTACCGCATCAATAAATAATGTTTCCTTTGACCTTCCCATATTAAATGGGGCCTATGTTACACTTGAAGCAAAAGTATCGCGAGCATTTACATCATCTATGGAGATATTTGTAGATGTGTTTGTTGAATCAAGAGATGGAAGAAAAGAAAAATGCAACGAAGCAATTTTAACTTTTGTTGCTATCGATGAGCATAAAAGGCCTCAGGTAGTTCCTAAATTAATTCCTGAAACAGATCAAGAAAAAGAAAGACATGCTTCCGCCCTCAGAAGAAGACAAATGAGTTTAGTACTTGCGGGAAAATTAAAACCAAAAGACGCCAAAGAATTAAAAAACATCTTTGCAGAATAACAATCTATTAAAAATGAAAGCAGAAAATTGTATTAAAATATTTGAAAAAGCAATTACGGACTACCACGTAAAGGATGATGTATATCAATCTTTCACAAACCCTTTTGAAGAGGGCACTATTGAATGTACGATGTATCAAAAAAGCTGGATTGATACAGTTCAATGGCATTATGAAGACATTATCCGCGATCCTAATATCGAACCAGCAGCAGGCATGGATATGAAGAGGAAAATTGACGAGTCCAATCAGAATAGAACAGATGTTGTTGAACAATTAGACGATTATTATATCTCTTTATTTAACAATGTTTCTATTCAGTCTAATGCAAAATTAAATACAGAAAGTCCAGGTTGGGTAGTTGACAGAATATCTATTCTTTGCCTAAAAATTTACCATATGCAAGAGCAAGTTGCTAGAACTGATGCGGACAGCAACCACAAACAACAATGTTTAAATAAATTAAACATCTTGTTAGAACAGAAAGAAGATCTTTCTGCATCATTTAATGACTTATTAGACGAAATCCAAAAAGGAGAAAAACAAATTAAAGTTTATCGTCAAATGAAAATGTATAATGACGACACATTAAACCCTATCCTTTATAAGAAGTAAGGTTAAGTTTCAATATCCAAAATGAGGAAAAAAATACTCGTCATACGATTTTCTGCCATGGGCGATGTTGCATTATCCGCACCTGTAATTTCAAGTGTTCTCAAACAGCATCCTACTCTTGAAATCGTTTTTCTTTCACGGCAACTTTTTAAACCTTTTTTTGAAGAACATGATCGATTAACCTTTATTGGGGCAGATTTAAACGGAAAACACAAGGGTGTTATCGGATTAAAAAAATTACAAAATGATTTAATCAAAACGCATAAGTTTGACGCAGTAGTGGATTTGCACGACGTTTTAAGAACTAAAATTTTGCGCTTTTATTTCAAAACTCATGGCATACAATGTCACTCGATTAACAAAGGAAGAAGAGAAAAAAAGGATTTAATTAATGGAAGCATCCCATTTAAAAAACTAAAACACACAACCCATAGATATCTGGACGTTTTTAAAAAGGCGAACGTGACATCAACATTAAATGATGGTCCTTGGGTATATCCTCTTGTTTCTGATTCCAGTAATGCTTTATTAAAAGAAAACAATTGTCAAATCAAAAATAATTCCTGGATAGGCATAGCTCCATTTGCAGCGCACCCTAGTAAAGAATGGCCAATCGAAAAAATGAAACATGTTGTTTCTGCCCTTATAGATGCTGGTAAATCCGTCTTCTTGTTTGGAGGCGGTCATGACGAAGTAAAAAAATTAGAAACCATTAAAAAGGAATTTTCAAAAAGTATTTTAGTTGCTGGTCAATTAAAATTAGATGAAGAATTATCCCTAATCTCGAGGTTAGACCTCATGGTTGCAATGGATAGTTCGAATATGCATTTGGCTACAATTGTAGGAACTCCAGTTGTATCAATTTGGGGTCCAACTCACCATTATCTCGGTTTTGGACCATTAAACAATGAACATAATATCATAGAAATTTCGAAAGAAAAACTTCCATGTAGGCCTTGTTCAATCTTCGGTAAACTAAAGTCAAAAAAACATAAATTATGTGCTCAAAAAGCAATGGAATTGATTTCGGCAGAAATGGTTTTAGCTAAAATAACAGCGGTTTCGGATGCGGTATAGCCTATTAAACTTATTTCGCTTTTTTGCAGCTATTATCGTAGTGTTATTTCATTTTGCCTACTGCATTCCTCCTTTTGATGAAGGTGTCTTGAACCGTTTAATTGGTAACGGTCATTTTGCGGTTACTTTCTTTTTTGTGTTAAGCGGATTTGTAATGGTATTGTCCAACCAGAAAACGAATCTAAAATTACATGCCGAAAAAATTAGATTTTGGAAAAAAAGAGCGATACGCCTATTGCCTCTATACTACCTCGCAATCCTTATGTATATTGTATTTACTCTAGGCGTTAAAAACCCGATAGACTGGAAAGAAATCTTATTGAACATTACAGGAGTCCATGCTTGGGACCTTAATCCTCAACCACTCATAAACCCGCCTTCTTGGTCGTTATCTGCAGAGTTCTTTTTCTATCTTCTTACACCGCCTTTACTACTTTTCTCTCAATCTAGATCAATTAAAAAAAATGTTTCAATAGCAATTTTCGTTTGGCTAATTACTGTCATCGCTTTTGTCTTTTTCATGCAATATCATCAACGAGAATTGCCCTTTAACTTCTTTCCGCTATGGCATTTAAGCACCTTTTTTATCGGCATTACAACAGGTAATATTTGGATTTCTATAGGTCATAAAATTTCATACAACAAACAATACCTTCTGCTATTTTTAATTATGTGCTTTACTCTTTTCTGTGCGTTCAATACTGGTTTTTTTCATAAACAACACATTGCATTATTTGCTCCTATATTTGCTATCATTATTTTTATCACAGTACTTTTTGAAAAAGACAACCACTCAAAACTTCCTTGCCAATTTTTTGATTTCTTGGGAGACTTAAGCTACCCTATATATATATTACATTGGCCTTTCTTAACATACTTTAATTACTTTTTTCAAGATACAAACACACTGACTTGGTTATTCCAATACCTCTGCAGTTTAGTCACGTTTTCAATCCTACTGCATTTCACAACGGAAAGGTTTTTTAAGAAATTTTACAAAACCATTTAACAAAAAAACCCTCATCGACTATGTCAATGAGGGTTCAAAATGTGTTGACCTAAAAATTAATCTTCCATCAAATCGAAAGTATAACTTTCCATAATTTGGTTACAAAGTAATTTCTTGCATGCTTCGTCTACTTTCTTTTCTGCTGTTGCTTTATCAACAGCGTCTACTTTTAGCGTGATGTGTTTTCCAATACGAACGTTTGTAATTTCACTTAAATCAAGGTTCCCCATGTTTTGTGAAACTGCCTTTCCTTGAGGGTCCAATAACCCTGCTAATGGCATAATGTCTATTTCAGCTTTGAAGTTCATTCTGTTTCTTTTTGAAAAGATTATTTATTATCGATAAAATGATGTACAAAAGTATAATAATTGGGACAGAAACAAACACTGAACTTATTAACAAACTTACTATAATTACAACCAAACAAATCCCTAAGAAAACAAAGCGTATTGCATTCCCGTTCCATCCGAATGACTTGAACTTTAATGCAATCATTTCTATCGGAGCAATCAAGAGATAACTAAACAGCATAATTAGAACTATTATCAAATACTTGAATGTTTCTGACACACTATATGATCCCGATACAAATAGATTTGAAAAATAATCACTTTTAATGCCCGCAACAAATGCTGTATAATCACAGCCCAAACTTTCCATTGCAAAAAACAAAGGTATAAAAACAAAAAACAAGGCATTAGCAGGAGTAGGTAGCCCAATAAATTTATCTGATTGCTTTGAATCAATATTAAACTTGGCTAAGCGCACTGCCGATAACAGCGGAATAATAAAGGATATATAAGGAGTATATGGGCTTTCAATAAATGACGATAAAAACGAATACATAACAACTCCCGGAGCCACTCCAAAAGTTACCATATCTGCGAAAGAATCTAACTGCTTACCTAATTCACCCTGAACGTTCAACAACCGAGCTGCAAAACCATCAAAAAAATCGAAAAAAGCACCTAAAAGCACCATGAAACCCGCTAGAAAGTAGTGTTCTGAAAACCCAATTTTAATTGCTAACATACCGCAAAACAGATTAGCTAATGTTAGTATATTTGGGATATGTTTTTTAACCGCCATTACTCTACAAAAATAACATTTACCTTTTAACTTGTAATAGGAATGTTGTTTTCAAGCGACTTATTAGGCAATTTATGCGTCATTAATTAGTTATTAGTCAAGAAAATTAGTCTGTATTACTCCTATATTATACCTTTGTACAACTACAAAAAGAATGAATAAACCGATTGTTTTAATATTATTGTTGTTAGTTCCATTGTCTTTTCTTGCTCAAGATGACGATAAAACACCTAAGTATAGCAACGAATTTTTAAATATAGGCGTGGGTGCTCGTGCGCTTGGAATGTCAAATTCTGTAATAGCTTCAACAGATGACGTTACTTCAGGCTATTGGAATCCGACCGGTTTATTAAACATAGATAGCGACTTACAAATTGGATTAATGCATTCTGAATATTTTGCTGGTATTGCAAAATACGATTATGGTGCAATCGCAAAAACAATTGACGACAAAAGTGCAATGGCGTTCTCATTCATTCGGTTTGGAGTCGACAACATCCCTAATACGACAGAGTTAATAGATGCTCAGGGAAATATTGACTATGATAGAATAACTTATTTTTCTGCTGCAGACATGGCATTTATATTTTCTTATGCGAGAAAAATAAATGACAAGCTAGATTTAGCAGGAAGCGGTAAAATTATTCATCGAAAAGTGGGGGATTTTGCCAAATCATGGGGGTTTGGAATTGACTTTGCGGCAACTTATCATTTAGGAAATTGGAAATTAGCTGCCCTATCCAGAGACATTACAACAACATTCAATGCTTGGAGTTTTTCTTTAACAGACCAAATGATAGAGGTGTTTGATAGAACAGATAATGACATCCCTGAAAATGGTTTAGAAATAACTATGCCTCGCATAATTCTTGCTGGCATGCGCCAATGGAAAATAGGAAATAGCTTTACTTATCTAGCCGAACTAGACGCTGATTTAACTACGGATGGAAAAAGAAATGTTTTAATTGTAGGGGACCCAATATCTATCGACCCGCATTTTGGAATGGAATTAGGTTTTAAGAATATTGTTTTTGTAAGAGCCGGCGTTGGAAATCTGCAAAAAGTTACTGAGATTACAGGAAAAGAGGTTTTGACCGTGCAACCAAATATAGGTTTAGGTGTTAAGTTAAAAGGTATTTCATTGGACTATGCACTAACTGACATTGGCGATGCTTCTGTTGCATTATACAGCAATGTATTTTCATTAAGATTTAACTTAAATAAAACTAAATAATTTGAAACTACTTTCTCTGCTCATACTTGTAGTTATTGTAAATGTTTCTAAAGCACAGACCTATGGAAATGAGTGGATAGATTACTCCCAACAATATTTTAACTTCCCTATATATAATACCGGTATTCATAGAGTAAATTATGCGGAATTAAACAATGCTTTAAGCAACAATGGTATTTTAATCTCAACCATTAACACAGATAATTTCCAGATTTTTGGTAGAGAAAGTGAAGTCTTTATAACTATTTTTGATGGTGGAGACAATTCCATGGATCCGGGAGATTATATCGAGTTTTATGCAGAAAAAAACGACGGGTGGATAGATGGAAAGCTTTATGACTCTCCACAAGAACAACCTGACCAATATTACAGTCTTTTCAACGATACCTTGCAATATTATTTTACTTGGAATAACACAGGTAATAACAATCGTATACTTCAAGAAACGGACGTCAACTATTCCGCATATACATCCATTGATTACTGTTGGAGAAAGAATTATGTAAACTATTATGACGAATATAACGAAGGTCCAAAATTTAATGCGTTATCGAGTCCTGTTTATTCTCTTGGAGAGGGTTGGTCAAGTTTTCCATATACGCTTGGAGGCGCAAACAATTCGGACATACCTACGCAAAATGCTTATGCCGGAGTTGGGTCACCTAATTCGGTCATTACAGGAATTTCTATGGGAGCTTCTTCTTCTGCATCCTCTCATTTAGATAATCACAACCATGCATTGCAAATTAAGTATGGTAGTAGTAATACTGTAATTTTTGACACCACCTATATTGGCTATCAATTAATAAATAAAAAGATAGAAGTCCCTACTGCAACGCTCGAAAATCCAACAACTTCTGTAACACACAGCAACTATGGCATCGGCCAAGCCAGTGACAAACAACATGTTTCTTCAGTGGCAATCAATTACCCCCATACTATGGATTTTGAAAATGAGAATTATTTTCGGTTTGCTGTTCCGTTCAATAATCTAGAACCTAAATCTCGTTTGTCAATATCTAATTTTAATGGTACGAACCCCATTTTATATTTACTAAATGGAGATACTTTGAAATCTATCTCCATAGCCAATAATGCGGGAATTTGGGAAGCTTTAGTTCCTAATTTAAATAGCAATGATAGCGCACAATGTTTATTAGTAGACGCCGCTAATTACAGCACTATTACTAATATATCAATAGTCTTGGGAGGCGGATATTTTAGAGATTTTAGCCAGATAACGCCAAGTGATGCCTATATAATTGTTACGAATAAAAAACTCTGGAATGGAGCCCTAGAATTTGCTAATTATAGAGGTGGAATAGGCGGGGGACACGATACTGTCGTAGTTGATGTAGAAGAACTTTACCATCAATTTGGTGGGGGGATTTATAAAAACCCTCTAGGAATTAGACGTTTTTGCAATTTGGCAATAAATACATGGCCAAACTACCCAAGCCATTTATTTTTAATTGGAAAATCCATTAGGGACGTTACCGAGGGTAATTCACTTGGGTCAAGAAAATCGAATAGTGCTCATCAGGGTAATTTAGTCCCTTCCTTTGGATACCCATCATCCGACAATCATTTCACTTATTCTCTTGGCAACAGCGGCAATTCATATGCTATACCTACAGGGAGATATAGTGCAATGGAAAACTCCTCGATAAACAATTATCTGAACAAAGTAATCGAATATGAAGACCAACAAGATCCATTTGATTTGTATAATATTCCCAATAAAGAATGGCAAAAACAAGTTCTTCATTTTGGAGGAGGCGGAAATCCATCAGAGGTAAATCTACTCAACTATCATTTATCACAATTTGAACAGACAATAGAAGATACTTTGTTTGGTGGTAATGTTTCTTCCTACACCAAAGGAACCGGAGCTTCTTCTTTAAATTCTGATGACTTTTTTGAAGTTCAGCAAAAACTGCAGGAAGGAGTTTCATTAATTACATTTTTCTCACATGCCACTGGCAGCGGTGGTTTTGGCCAAAATATAGATTCGCCAAATAATTGGGGTAATTATGGTAAATACCCCATGGTTATTGGCCTAGGTTGCTACACTGGAGATGTCCACCAACCCGGGGGAAATAGCTATTCAGAGAATATTGTAAATCCAATTGGTCAAGGAGCTATTTCTTTTTTGTCAACAATTAAACTTGGAAATAGTACAGAAATAGCTAGGTATACAAATGTCTATTACCATGAAATGGGTAAAAAAAATTACGGCCGAGATATTGGGTTTTGCATGAAGTCGACCGCAGATTCTTTGAGTCTTATTTTGAG
>JAQWQH010000248.1 GCA_029244805.1 Flavobacteriales bacterium | reverse complement strand
ACTTTGATACATTTTCTGCTAATATTTTGGTAATATGGTTTATGACTGTAATCTTAATAATGACGCTTTTCCTGGACACGTTTAAAAAGACATTGGATTTATTTGGACGACTTGGTACCTTGATACCTTCCTTTAAAAGGAAAAAATAAATCCGAATTTGAATACCAAGAAATTTTAAAAACTTTGAAAACTATATAAATGAATAAGACTATGAAATATTTTCTGTTTATCATGCCGTTGTGTGCTCTAATCTCTTGCGGGGAATCGATTGAAACCTCAGCTGAAAAAGGATGTAACCTAGTCTCATACTATAAGTACTACCAAGAAGATCCAGAAAATATAGAAAATGTTAAGTTTAGTCAGAATGATTTAAAAAAATCGATGGAAAGTGGAGGATTTACAATTGATCAAGTTCAAAAAGCTATGATTAATTGTGAAGCTGACCCTAACTTACTCAAGATAGCTTATGAGCTGTCTTTTGAAAATGAAAACTATAATAATACTGAAACCTCAATTGAAGAAGTTTCGGAAGATTCTCTTGATGATGTTCCAGAATCGAAAAGTGGCCAATTTTCAGCTAATGCATCGCTTACTATCGCGAAGGGTGAAACAAGTCAAAACTATGACTTCATTATATCAGATCTAACTAATGACGTATGTATAATTCATGAAGAATTTACTATGCTATCTATAATGGACTCGAGAAACTGGACCATAGCAATCTCTTTTGAAGGAGCAGATAAAGGTGAGTTTAAGATCAATAGCACTTACACAGAACCTAACATAGTTACAGTAAATGTTGGACAAGAAGACTACATGTCATCTTTAGAGAATGGTGTATTAACAATTACAGAATTCACAGAAGATAATTGGATCTCAGGGAATTTTTCAGGAGTAACAGGAACCAATAAAGATATAAACATTTCTGGAAGCTTTACGGTTCAAGCTAAACGGTTTTAATTTGCTTTAGAAAATGGCAAGCTTTATTAAACTTGCTTTTTAAACAATAATAAATAGCTGGTTATAATTTTAATAGAGTTCAAATTATAATTTAATAATTTTCCTTGTTGCGCCAAGATAGTTCTCCCCTACAATCTGCATTGTATAAACACCAGCGTGTTCAATATTTATAATAGCATCTTGTTTCTTTAAGTTTGAAAAAGAAACAAGCTTCCCATAAACATCATAAATAATTACAATTAAATTTTCAGGAACATTATCCCCAAAGGTTAAATTAAAAACTTCATTTGAGGGATTAGGGTAAACTGAAAAATCTGAATTCATATTCCCTTCGTTAACATTCAAATTATAATCAACTCTAAAATTATCCAATCCAGCTTCCACCAAATTTCCTCCTTCAGAATCCCAATCTGCAGTTTTTACAATTAACCGAATACTAGTTAAGACAGAAGTATAATTAGTGACATCAATACTTAAAGACCGCCATATAATGTCATCTGAGTCCTGATAAAACTCAGCTACCTTATACTGATCTATTCCATCATCAATAATAAAGGTTAAAGAATCATTTGCAAACACCTGACCTGAAAAATTCCGCCACCAATAATCCAAACTGATAATTGGATCAGCACCTCCATCTGAAAGGTCCATTAGTGGTGAAGTAAGTATTGCATCGGCAAAATCAACATCATCGAATCCCGCGGACCCTCCTCCATTTCCAGTTACATAAGCTTTACTTCCACAATCTGCTGCATCCATATCTGGATTAGAAAGGCTTCCTCCAGCTATGGTCCCAATTGGAACTCCTCTTTCCCAAATCCCATCTGGTGCTGCACCGGAAACCTGCCAACCTAAATCTAGATTGAAAAAATCAGCATAACCTGCCTCCAAAGAGCCTGAGTAGATACTATCATTTGAACCGAACAAAACATCTTGACCACAAACCTCAATGAAACCCCATTTTCCAATATAAACATTATATGTTCCACCATAAAAATTAGAAAATATAATCTCTCCATTGCCATCCGTTGAACCACTATATGTAAAATCATCATTTTCAATTATTACGTCTGCATTTGGGATGAAGGTTCCAATATTTGCTAATTCATCAACACTCACCAACAAATCAAAATTCTCTATCGGGACTAATTGAGCATCTTGTATGGAAACTTGTCCGCTCACTAACGAAACTCCAAAGACAGTATCAGCGATATAAGCAGGGTGACTATAGATGATATCATAAGAACCTGCAACAGCATAACCAGTTGCATAATCACCTACGATATTTGTTTGATCAGTTATAATTGTAGTTACTAGCTCTATTGTAACTCCAAATATGGGTGCAGTTGTAGATGCATCCGTAACCGTTCCTTCTAAATAGGAACCTCTATTATAAGTAACACCCAGGATATGTAGTCCATTTTCAATGTCGGAAGTAATAATATTTCCTGATGGTAACCATGGGTAAACTCCCCAACAGCCATTAAACCCATCTCCCGAAAAAGAAGGAGAAGTGTCAAAATTACCCACTTCTACCATATTTCCTTTATTAGAAACATCATGAACGGTTACACCATCTCTATAATAAGAGGTTACAATATAATCGTCTATAAAATGCGAATTATGCGGGATAACATCCATTCCTGGATTGGATTGGATTCTATCCAATTCTACAATATTAGTTGGGTCTGAAATATCAAATTCTCCAATATATCCGTTTGTGATTTCATCTGTCGTATATATATAATCCCCATCATCTGACATCCATAGGTTATGTGAAAAATTTCCTGGTGTAACTTGTTGCCCAAGTATGATTGGATTCGCTTTATCAGAAACATCCCAAATACTCATGTGTCCATCATTAATATGCCCCATGTATAAAGTATCTCCTCTTGCAACACCATCGTGCGCATACCAGTTATCAACGATTCCCAATTCCACTGGATTCATTGGGTCAATAGTCAGGTCTAACATAATAGCACCTCCATTTCCTCTATTTGCTCCAAAAATATAACAGATGCCATTTTCATCAATGAAAAGGTTATGAGCTGAAGCCCATTGATCATTACCTGGGCCATTGTAATATGTAGTGGTTAAATTAGAGTTGCCAGGAAGTGTACTTAAATCTATAATTAATAATCCTTGCGGCTCTTCCGTAGTTACGTAAGCATAATTACCCCATGTCTTAATATCTCTCCAGATCGAATTCATACCCGGCTCAAAGAAAACTTCAAATGGATTAGCAGGATCGGTAACATCAACAATAGAGGTACCATCATTCAATCCAACTATGGCATATTCGTTCCCATTTCCATCAACATATCCCCATATGTCGGAAGCATCAGAATTATGCAATGAAACTACGTCAAAATAGCCTAATTCTGACATATTTAGTTGAGCAGACATAAAAAAAGGTATAAAAGCGAAAAAAGCGAGAATTTTGATCATATTTCATTAATTAATTGTTATAAATATATTGTATAGTTAGCTAAAAAACCCTGAATAAAAAAGATAGTTGTACCAAAGGGTAAATTTCAACATTAAAGGTAACTATCACTCTATAGAGTACGACAAACCCAAAGCAATTACATTCATTCGAAGTGGATAGGCCTGATTTACTTCAGTAATACGCAAGTATTTTAAGTTCATTTTAAGATAATCGGAAATAGTATATTCGAACCCTAATCCAAAGCGGTTTTTTTTATAATTAGATGTTCCGGCACCGTTCAAATGAAAGAAAAATTCATCTTGAAGAAATGCTTTCAAACCCTTCTCTATTTTAATTTTCACTTTAAACCGAATTCGCTCATAGGTAGGATTTTCAGCATTACGAATAGATGTTGTTTGGGTTCTACTTCTTAAGTAGAGATTAATAGCATTCAATTTCAATTTACCTGTTAAATCAAAGTATAGTCTATTTTGCGAATCATAACCTGACCAATTATTCTTCATTTTTGATCTCCAAGAAATTCCTGTACGCACGTATTTATTGACTTTATACTTAGCTCCTAAGTCTAAAAAAAATTGATTAATTCTTGTTGAATTATCGTCCGTTCGGATTTGAAAGTCTGCATCAATATTTAAATCGTTCGTAATTTCTTTATTAACACTTACGCCACCCCAAGTACCAAAATCTTGATTACCAAATTGCGCCATTAGACAAGTTGGGATAATAAATACTATAAAAAAAATAACTCTCAAGTATGCTTATTTGAAAATTGTAATATCATTTAACTCCAATTCTTGTTTCTTGTCTGTAATTTGAAACTTTATTGAGACAACGCTATCTCCTATATTTCCACAATTTAGACAGTAGGAATAATCGGAATACACAAACAACTCATAGTTCCCTTTTTGTAAATATTTAAACTCAAAAGAACCGTCATAACTTGTATTTATATCATCATCATATGCTCCGGCTTCATTACCATATATGAGATATACTTTATAATTTTGAGCATAATACTCACCGGTAAGTGTCCCAAGTGAATTATAATCTTCTGCATATATTTTGCCTGTCACAATTGCACTGCCACCAACACCAGGTTCTTTTGTACAGCTTACTAAAAAAAGCATTGATACTATGAAAAAAAATAGATTATTTAAAATACTTTTCATTTTGTAATTTTTTGTGTGCTGCAAATTATATAATTAATACTAAATAAACCTTGCATATATTTTAAAGTTGCTTGCTAAGCAATATTATTTATACGCTAAGAGTTTATTATGTTTCTTCTAATGTGGCTCCCATTTGAAACAAGATAAACCCAGAATATCAATCTGCTGCAAATTCATCCCCTGCACTGCTCTCTTGCTGTCTTAAAGTATCCTCAGTTCCCTGTGAGAAACAAATATTAACAAACAAGAAAGAAGTAATAAGAAATAGTAACTTCACATTCATATTAAGCATGGTTTTTGTTATGCATTTACCAAAACAGACTATTTAATCATTTTATGAAAATAAACAAAATAACAATTACTGCTTTTGGAATGTTACTTTTATTTACCGGTTGTGTAGGTTTTTTCAAAACTATGGAAACCCCTGCAAATTCTGAGGTAACTAAAACAAAACAACAAAAGGCAGAGGATGCTGTTGAAGCAAAAATCATTGAATCATTTGGCGAAAATGGAGTCTATAAAGGTTTCAAATTTGGTGAGTTATTTACTTTAAAGCCAAAAGAGATAGTTGAGCTGGACCAACTCTATGAATTACGCAGAGAACTACCCTCCTTAAAAGATAATTACCCAAATAATCTAGACCAAATGATTGCTGCAAATGATTCTGCTATCATCACAAAAAAGCAAGAACTGAGAGATAAAAAAATATTTGTCACATATGAATTAACACATATATATAAAATTACATCGGAGAAAAATGGGATTCAGTTATATGAATGTAAATTCCTCTTATTCCCAAATTATAAGGTAAAAGATGTCAAGATTATGCTCTCAACAGATTTGAGCAACAAGGAGGATGAATTGTTTTATTATTTCATTATGCAATACCCGTTATACGAGCTCGAAAACACATACACCACTAATCAAAAGAACAAAAAAACGTATGCTCAGCTAAACAAAGCGCTAGAAAGCGAAACCGAAAACAAAGCAAGGCTATTGAAAACAATCCTATCAATTTGTAAACACATTAGAATTAATAATGATTTTAATGAGACAAAACTATCTCAATCATTAGCGAAAGAATGGATTTTAAAAAACCCAAATTATTCAGAAGGATATAAATCATCTACATTTTCAGATTTACCACCTGTGGACAAAACAATGTTGGATGATAATAATGAAGAGATTAAAATACCTCTTGGTTATAGATTACATCATCAATTTGAGCACAAAACAAAGGACAAAAAATTAATGAGAAGAAACTTTCAATTTCAATTCGACTTAAATTTTGTAATTATTGATGTGACTGAAATTGTTCCAGAGACTGATTAATAAAAATAGTCCTCTGTCCATTTCTTTCACAAATTCAAATCTCCAGTTCAAAAGCTCCTTTATCAGTATTGTTTATCGGTATATGTAAATTTTCTGCTTCAGCTTCTACTCTATTTCGATTCCATTTAGAATTTGAACCATCTACAATTACAGATTTAAAATTAAACATTGTGTAAAGGTCTTTCAATTTTGTTTTTGCATTTCCGCCTATTAACACATAGTCTACGTTCATCTTTTCCTCCAGCGGTTGTAAAGCAAACTTGTTATCAATTCTTACCATTTTTACAGTGTAAAACTGTGAATACCTATCAAATAATTGCAGAGAACTATCCATAAGCGTTTCATTTACTTTAGAAGCGTCAGATGGTATATATTGAAAGTTATTCAAATCTAGACGGGACCAATTTGATTTAATGTGAAAACTTTGCTTTTGGTGATCTTTTATCAAACTAGAATTCGCTAGCAACACATTGCTAGTTCCATCTATAAAATCTATTGCTTGATTCTTGTTAATATGATAAACTACCATGCTTTTTGAATTTGCCAATGCAATATCTTCCATTAAATCATTAATGATAAAGACAAGTGTAACAAAAAAAGCATAATTAATTATTTTCAATTTTCGAAATTTCAACCCACGTATAAACAATATGATAATTATATAGAGGACCGCACATTCAACAATACTTATAGAAAGTCCTTGGATTAATGAATTGGGCAATATTTCGATTCCTTTTACACCAAAATTTAATGTTTCAATGAACTTATTTAATACCCAACCAACACTTTCGGATACAGCCGGGAAAGGAGATGTAACAAAAAGTAATATTCCTAAACTTAAAATTACTATAGCAGATGGAATCACTAGCAAATTAGACAACATAAAATAAACCGGAAACTGATTAAAATAATACAATGTTAATGGAAGTGTTGCAATTTGCGCAGCTATTGAAACAGCTGTAATTGCCCATATCTTATCTAATAACCACCATCTTGTATAAATTCTTTTATAAATTAAGGGCTGTAGATATACAATTCCGAGTACTGCGACATAACTCAATTGGAATCCAACTTCAAAAAGTAGGTTTGGATTTATAATTAATAAGAAAAAAGCAGATGCGGCAAGTGTATTGTAAATACTAGATTTCCTATTTAATACAGCTCCCAGTATTACAAAAGAAAACATCGTGGACGCCCTCAACACAGATGGACTTAATCCAGTTAGCAAAGCATAGCTCCATAGCGCAATTAATAAAATAATTGCTTTAAAAACCCTTCCTTTCTTGGAAGTATCAAGAATAGATAATAGTGTATTTAAAAGAAGGAAAATAATACCTACATGTAATCCAGAAACGGCTAAAACATGCATTGCTCCTGCTGTTGCATAAGCTTGTTTTACTTCAAAATCCAATTCATCTTTACTACCAAGTATCAACGCTGACGCAATAGCATATTGATCTCCTTCAATACCATTTGATTGAAACGATGAAAGCAAGAATTGTCTAGCATCATTAGCAAATACATATAGACCTTTTGATTTTGAATCCAATAGCCGCCAATCATCACTGCCGAGATATCCTTGTTGATATATAGAACGGTTTTCTAAATATCTTTTGTAATCAAATTCTTTTGGGTTTTTCGGAGGTTCCAAAAAATTGAGATTTCCCTTAATTAATAATTTATTTCCAAATTTTAGTGCCGAACTCAATGAATCTTTTTCCATGTAAATCAACGCCTTACTTTTTGACAGGCTCCAAGCATTATCTATTGATTTAGAATTAATTAATAGCGTTAATTGAAAAGAATTCTTTTTCTCTTTTACAGGTTCAATTATAACGCATTGATAAAAATCTGCATCCTTTAATTTAGTGTAATCATGCAAACTTATTTGGGAGAGCAAAGAACCACCTATAAACAAGGTAATACTTAATACAATTCCAAAAATGAAATTATTCTTTATGTTTTTATTCGTTTTTGAAATAATTATTAGAGCAAAAAACGCTACTACAAATGCGATCATCCAAGAATAACTATCCTCAAATGAAAACATAATCCCAAGAATAAATGGAATTAATATTCTTACAAATGGATTTTTCTTCCCATTTACCATAGGAGAAAGCTAAATAATTTTGCTGATAAAGACAAAAAGCTATCTTTGAATAAACATAAAACAAAAAAAATGAGTGAAGAATTCGAAAATCTCGATGAATTTGAAGTTTCTGGAGGTCCTGCAGCAGTTCCGAATGCTACAGCAGTTTTGGTATTAGGTATTTTATCTATTGTAACATGCTGGCTATATGGAATTCCTGGAATTGTTATGGGAATTATTGCAATTTCAATGCACAAAAAAGATAAAGCATTGTATTTGTCAAATAAAGCTAAATATGAACAATCTTTTAAAAACTCAAAAGCTGGCTTTATTTGTGGAATTATTGGCTTAAGCTTATCTGCATTAATGATAATTTACTTAATAGTTGTATTGTTATTTGTCGCTGGTACGGTTGCTACTGCGGGAAGCTATAATGCCTTTTAATACAATTTGATGATAGAGTGCTCCTGGAAAAGTCATTTTGGAGTAGAGTGCTTTGGGTGCGGATTTCAGCGTTCTTTTTTTCTATTAATGGAAGGAAGTATTTGGGAAAGCATTAAACTATTTCCTGCTACAATTCCAATACTATTTGTGTTTCTTTATACAGGAGCCCACTTGATATTTAAGTATAAAAACGGCGCAAGAAAAATAGTTATTCTATTTTCAACTTCCGTAGCATTAATGCTAGGTAATTTTATTTGGAAACTAATATTTCTCTAAAAAACAAAAAGGCTCATTAAAATTAATGAGCCTTTTTCATATAGTTTTCGGTTTACTACCCTCTTCTCCTCTCCAATAATGACATCATCATTATCGCAAGCACCATTCTTTCTCCTTCTTTTTCGTTTAATTCAGACAACTTCTCCAACTTAAATTTTCTTCCCATAAAAGAGGCTTCCTTTGACAAGCGCGCTACAATTGTTCCGTCTGCTCTTTTTATAGCATATCTAGGATTACAAAAATACCCTGTAAACATTCCTACAACGGGAATTTCTCCCAAAACTGCATCTCCTACTTTTGCCCAAGGATTTTCCTCATTAATAACAAATTCTTGCTTATTGTCTTGGTTGAATATTTCGTAATGTGCTTTTAATAGCGATTTAGCTCCTTTTCTTCCAACACTTCCTATTACCTCTTCGTTTGCATTCGTAAACGAATAGCTAGCATTAAAATCAATTATCCTATCTGCATTTATTTTGTAAAGTAAATCTGACCTGTTTTCATTTGAAAAGACAGAAATAGCTTCTTTCAACTTGAACATCTTTTGACGAACATATGCTAAAGTATTTCCATCAGCATCTTTTACATTAAAGTCATTGGCTAAACTGGTAACTTTAAATTGAAAGTTTAATGGGTATGCATAATCTTTTATTGCTTCGGTTTCTCTTGTATTGGCATCCAATACGTCTTCTTCTAAGGGCATATATTATGAATTTTTTGTGTTTTACAAATGTACTATTTTCAGTAAACATAGTAAATTCATTTGGTTAAGCAATCTGTATCAATAAATCAACTCACACAAAAAGGGCCCATTCTAATTAGAATAGGCCCTTTAAGACTATATTGAAACAATTACTTTGCTTCTTCTTCTACCTCTTCGAAATCAACATCTGTTACTTCCTCTGCTCCATCAGCAGTGCCATCAGCTTGAGCATTCGGATCTTGTCCCGGAGCCCCTCCTTCAGGTTGCGCATACATATCTTGACTAGCTGCTTGGAATACTGTTTCTAGTTTTTCCAATGCAGGTCCAACTGCTTCAACATCTTTTGCTTCATGAGCTGTTTTTAATTCAGCTAAAGCTTCTTCGATAGGTTGTTTTTTATCCTCTGGAATTTTATCTCCAAACTCTTTCATTTGTTTTTCCGTTTGGAATATCATTCCATCCGCTTTATTTAAAGTTTCGATTTCTTCCTTCTTCTTATTGTCTTCATCAGCATTGGCTTCAGCCTCTTGTCGCATTTTTTCAATTTCCGCATCACTCAATCCAGAAGATGCTTCAATTCGAATACTTTGCTCTTTTCCAGTAGCTTTATCAGTAGCTTTTACATTAATAATACCATTAGCATCAATATCAAAACTTACTTCAATTTGAGGAACTCCTCTTTGCGCCGGTGGAATATCATTTAAATGAAACTTACCGATTGTTCTATTATCATTGGCCATTGGTCGATCTCCTTGCAATACATGTAGTTCAACCGATGGTTGGTTATCTGCTGCTGTAGAGAATACTTGTGACTTCTGTGTAGGAATCGTAGTGTTTGCATCAATTAATCGAGTCATAACACCTCCCATTGTTTCAATACCCAATGAAAGTGGCGTAACATCTAATAACAGAACATCTTTGACCTCTCCTGTTAATACACCTCCTTGAATTGCCGCTCCTAAAGAAACAACTTCATCAGGGTTTACACCTTTTGACGGAGCTTTTCCAAAGTATTTTTCTACTGCTCCTTGAATTGCTGGGATTCTTGTAGAACCACCAACTAATATAACTTCATCAATTTCGTTAATAGAAAGACCTGAGTTTTTGATTGCTGATTTACAAGGTTCAATTGTTCTTTTAACTAAACTGTCAATTAATTGTTCAAATTT